>NZ_JBLWEM020000063.1:0-183025 GCF_048287365.2 Candidatus Electronema sp. JC
AGAGACCGCCTGGCCGGATGTCAGCGTTGTGATGGTTGATGGGGGCGGCGTGCTTCCCGACAGGGTCGCCTTGAGATTGTAGCTTCCCGCTGCAAAGCCGTACACGCTGATGTACCATGTCGCGCTGCCGCTGTTCGGCAATGTGCAGCTTTCCGATGTCGTTCCGCCGGAATACGGCCTGCATAAATAGGAGGATGAGGTAGGCTCCGCGCCTTTTTGGACATACAGGTCCACGTCTGCTGACAGGCCGGTCATGTCAACTTTGAGCTGGGTGTCAGTCGAGGATGAGGTGATTTTGTACTTCTTCCATTCATTGTACGCTGCCGAACCGGAGACCGCCTGTCCGGAGGTCAGCGTTGTGATGGTTGATGGGGGCGGTGTGCTTCCCGACAGCGTCGCTTTGATGCTGAAACTACCCGCCTGATAGCCGTACACGCTGATGTACCATGTCGCGCTGCCGCTGTTCGGCAAAGTGCAGCTTTCCGATGTCGTTCCGCCGGAATACGGCCTGCATGTGAAAGCCTGCGACGTGGGTGAAGCGTCTTTCCGCACATACAAATCTACGTCCGCTGACAGTCCGGTCATGTCAACCTTGAGCTGTGTGTCGGATGAGGACGAGGTGATTTTGTAGTTTTTCCAGCTGTTCAAACCGACCGAGCCGCTCACTGCCTGGCCGGAGGTCAGTGGGTCGGCAGGGTAAATGGTTGTGCCGCCTGACAGCGTGGCTTTCATGGTGAAGCTGCCCGCTTGATAGCCCTGCACACCGATATACCAAGTCGCTCCGCCGCTGATTGTCAATGTGCAGCTTTCTGAAGCAGTGCCTCCATTATAGGGCCTGCACGTGTACGCGCTCACCGTGGGCGAATAGTCCTTCCGCACATAGAGATCAACATCCGCAGACAGGTTGGTGAGTTCAACTTTCAGCTGCGTATGGGAAGATGATGCTGTAATTTTGTAGTTCTTCCAGCTACTCAACCCCACTGAGCCGTTCACCGCCTGCCCGGAAGTCAACGGATCTGAAGGATAGATTGTGGTTTGCGCTGAAACTGCTCCGGCAACTGCCAAGAGCAGCATGGTCAATATTCCGATCAGCCAGCTCTCACGAATAGTTTTCATATCTTTCTCCTGTGAAAAAGAAAATTTAAAAGGTAGACAAAACCTTACCCCCCCCCCATGCGCTTTTGTCAAGGAAAAAGAAAATAATTATTGCTTTTAAAAAAACAACATGTTGGCCATAAACCTTTCTTTTGTTTTGACAGACTGACGGGAGCAGCGTACCATGAAAATTGTTCTGAGGGTCTTTAACCAGTCACGAAGGAAAGATTATGGTGGATTTTGAACCGCAATAAACCGGCTTTTTACTGCGTTCCAGCGCGGGCCTATGAGAAGAACTGCTTGACCAGCTTGAAGACATGGAGCTGAACGCCATTGCTGATGCCCGCAAAGGGCAGGAGCAGATCAGGGTGGAACTGACTTGACGCATTAGAGCCGTTCTGGATCAAATATAACCGTTGAATCCTTATGAACAAACACGAAAAGCTCCTCTTGCAAATTCTATGGGGGAAAAGCGATGCCAATATTTCATTCTCAGAGTTAGTCAACCTGCTGCTTTACTTAGGTTTTGAATTGCGCTTCTCTGGCCGCCACCACATTTTTCGGAAAGATGGCATCGAGGAAAAGCCGAATTTACAGAAAGACGGCAGTAAGGCGAAACCGTATCAGGTCAGACAGATTCGTAATCTCATCCTGAAATACCGGCTTGGAGAACAAAATGATCGCTAAATATGAAGTTATTATTTACTGGAGCGATGAGGACATGGCATTTATTGCCGATATCCCAGAGCTTCCTGGCTGCATGGCGCACGGCGACACATACGACTCGGCTTTGGCAAATGTTAAAGAGGCAATGAACTTGTGGCTCAAAACTGCCGAAGAATGCAATGAGCCGATTCCCGTTCCCAAAGGCCGCCGTTTAGCTTTTGCCTGACTCACCTTCCACGGCCTGCGCCGCGAGGACTTGCTTCAAATTGTGGACATCCAGATTGCCCGAATGGCAAAACGTCTGGCCGAACGCAAGCTCTTTGTCGAATTGACCGAGGCGGCCAAGATCTTCTTGGTGGAAAGCGGTTATGATCCAGCCTACGGTGCTCGGCCTTTGAAGCGGGCTATTCAACGGCAGATTGAAGATCCGCTGGCTTTGGAGCTGCTGGAAGGGATGTTTGGTGAAGGGGACAGGATTGTGGTGGATCGGGGAGGAGAAGGGCTGGTATTTGGGAAGAAGTGATGGCTTTCTGCGGGTACAAGGGCGGATGAAAGTCCGCCCTTGCTCTTTTGCACGCTGATTTTTCCAACTGCCGGGGCTGATGTTTTCAGATCGCTGCATAGGGCAAACGCATACCTTTTGCAGTCCTGCCAATGTTGCATTGTCCCATCCGGATTTAAGCCTTTTGCCCTTTATACCGAGTTCATTTTTTTCCTGTTTGCTTTGCGGCAGTGTGTCTCACGTCTTGGCAGAAAGCCACTACGCCTTGAAGACTGCCAAAAAAAGAAAAAGGGACTTGCCGCAATAACAGCAGCAAGTCCCTGAATTTTCTTTGGCGCACCTGGCAGGATTCGAACCTGCCACCCCCGGATTCGTAGTCCGATGCTCTATCCAGATGAGCTACAGGTGCAGTGAACGCAATATTTAGCCGAAAACGAAATTTTGCACAAGTTTTTTCTGCGGCAATTCGTGCTGAAAAATTGTTAGTTTTGTCAATTCAAAGAGATAGGGCAGGCATCCGTCCAGCCTTCCTCCACGCCGCCCGTATTTTTCTCCATCTGGCCCTGTCCATTTTGCTCATTTTGCTGTATAGGATGAGGGCCGGACTTCCGGGCTGTTCCAATCCGTCCTGTTTCCAATCACGTCAACGCGAACAAAAAAAATGGCTGACCGTTTTTTCCGGCATTGCCTGCCTGCGCTGCTGCTCGCCGCCTGCTGCGGCCTTCCCGGCTCTGCCGCCGCCAAAATTCTGCTGGTGCCGAGCCAGCAGCATCCGGCCATCAGCGTGGCGATGGGTGCCGCCGCGCCCGGCGACACGGTCCGGGTCGCCGCCGGAACCTACAGCGAAAACGTCATCCTCAGTCCGGGCGTGACCTTAGAGGGCGGCTGGAACGGGCAGTTCACCGAGCGTGATGTTTCCAGGCACAGCACGGTCATCGACGGCAGCGCGCGGGGCGGCTACGTTCTCTTTGGCGCGGACAAGGCGGCGGTGGACGGTTTTGTCATCACCGGCGGCGGCCCGCCGATGATGATGCCGGACGCTGATGTCGGGCCAGGCGTGTACTGCGACTCCTCCTCCTCCTTCACCGTGCGGAACTGCATCATCACCGGCAACAAGGCCGCAGGCATCTATGCCCGCACCTGCCAGATGCTGGTCACAGGCAATATCATCGCCGCCAACGGCAAGGCAGGCATTTTCCTGGAGGACGGCAGCGCGGCCCAGATTCAAGGCAATCTGATCAGCCACAATCTCTGGGCCGGAGTCAACACCGGCGGCGAGCTGCCCTCCAAGGTGGAGATTGTCAACAATGCGGTGCACAGCAACAGAAAGGCGGGCATCAACGTCGCCTTCTCCAGCGGCATGGCGGCCAACAATCTGATCTACAAGAACGGCGAGGCCGGCATCCGCTGCGGCTTGACCGAGATGCTGCTGGTCAACAACACCGTGGCCGACAACGGGCTGGCCGGAATTTCCGTGGCTGAGCCGGCTGACAGAACTGCGGCGCGGAAAAATCCTGAGATCAAAAACAACATCGTGGCCAACAACGGCGAGGCGGGCATCAAATCCTTCGGCGGCGGCTACAGCTACAACCTGCTTTACGGCAACAACCGGGCGGACGGCTTCTACCCGGACTTTCTCTGGTACATCCGCCTCCAGTTCGGCGGCTACGAGGACGAAGTCACGCTGGAGAAAAGCAAAAATGTCCTTGGCGACCCGCTTTTTGTCAATCCGGCCCAGCACGACTACCGCCTGCGGTCCGGCTCGCCCGCCATTGACGGCGGCGATCCGGCGCCGCTGTTCAATGATAAAAATTTCGGCCCCTCGCTCGGCGCGGACCGCAATGACATGGGTGCCTACGGCGGGCCGCACACTGTGGCCGAGAACAGGCCGCCCAATCAGCCGCCCCAGGCGCAGATCGAGCCGCTGAAGGAGCCGGTTTACGCCGGAGACAAGGTGACGCTCAACGGCGCGGCAAGCATTGATCCCAACGGCGATGCGATCAGCTATGACTGGCGGCTGCTCGGCAGGCCGATGCAGAGTTTGGCTGCGCTTCAGCCGCAGAAGGACGGCGCCTGCCAGTTCACAGCAGACCGAGGCGGACAATATGCTGTCCAGCTCACAGTCAGCGACCGCTGGGGCCTGCGCGGCGCGCCGGTGACGCTGACTGTGACGGCGGACCCGGACAAGCCGCCGACTGCCAAAATCGCCAAGCCGCAGGATCCTGCTCCGCTGGGAAAAACCGTGCAGCTTTCAGCTTACGACAAAAACAAGCAGAACGGCGGCGAACTGACCTACTCTTGGCTGATTGTCAGGAAGCCTGCGGCCAGTCAGACCGTGCTTTCTGATCCCGCTGCGGAGAGGCCGACCTTTGTCGCGGACGCGCCCGGCTGCTACACTGTGCGCCTGACCGTGGCCAACGGCAGAAAGACCAGCGCGCCGGACACGGTTCATTTTTGCACCAAGGAGAGCCAGGTGCCGGGCCGCCGGTCGGTGCCGGATGAATATCCCACCATCCAGACCGCATTGGATGCCGCCGAGGCGGGCGAGGACGTGATTGTCCAGTCCGGCATTTACAAAGAAAACATCATTGTGGACAAGGCGGTCAATCTGATCGGCGTGGGCAATCCGGTCATTGACGGCGGCGGCAGGAAGGCCGACGAGGCGGCGGTCTTTGTCTGCTATCTGGACAACACGGCGGCAGGCCGCATTCAAGGCTTCACCGTCACGGGCGGCGGCGCGGGCCAGTACGGCCACGGCATCCAGATCCTCAACTGCTCGCCGGAGATCGTCGGCAATCATATCACCGGCAACAAGCACGTGGGCGTGGGCATTCATGGTCAGAAGAATTTCACCAAGGACACCAAGATTCACAACAATCACATTTATGACAACGCCATCGGCGTGAGCAACGGCCTTGGCGCGTCCGGACAGATTTATCACAACGACATCTACGGCAACAAGGTGACTGGCATCGGCGTGCGCGGTCTGGCCAGCCCGGTGCTTGGCAAGAACGTCATTTACGGCAACTACATCGGCATCGGCGTGCGCGAGGAGGCTTATCCGGTGATTGAGGGCAACGAGATCCGCGACAACATTGTCGGCATCGCAGTCAATCCGGGCACAGAAGGGGCCGCCCTGCTCGGCGCGGCAGGCAGCCGCCTCAGGGTGAGCGGCAACGTGGTGAGCGGCAACCGCAGGGCGGGCGTGTTCATCTCCTCGCTCAACCGGAGCGATATTTTTGTGCAGGGGAACTCTGTCACCGGCAACGCGCAGGCGGACGGGAGCCGCAGCGGCGGAGTTGTCACCGGTTATCCGCACGAAATTCTGGCCAAAGCGGTCATGGAGAACAACATCGTCAGCAGCAACAACGGACGGGACATGCAGCTCTTCACCGAGCTGGGCGAATCCGCCGGAACTGTGGGCGGCTCGCAGGGACGCAGGCCGATGATGATGACTCCAGGTCGGTGAAATTCTGACCGGCGGCTCTTGACAAACACCGCGTTTTGTCGTATTGCATAGAGTATGTTCAGATAAATGTACTTTTGCTCTGTTTCAGTCAGGAAAAGATGTACAAACGGAGGAAAAGGCGATAGGATGATACCAAATAATGCGCTGCGCCGGGCGTGTGGGCCGGGCACGGCATTAGCCCGGGCGTGAACAGTTTGCGTTCAGGCGGCAACGGACAGGGATTTTCTCCTGTCCATCTATTTCATCAAGAGGAGGAGGTAGAAAATGAAAGGTTTGACAATGAAATGCGCACTGGGAATGGCAGCGGCGGCTTTGATGTTCGCTGGTTCAGCTTCCGCGCAGATGCAGCAGGGTGGTGCAAATTTAAGCATTGATCCGACAACCTTGCAGACTGTTGACCAGGCTCTGCTCCAGATGCAGCAGGAGATGATTCAGAAAAATTACTCCGCCATGCTGCTCAAGCCGCAGATGATGAGCAAGATGATGGCAGAGCGCACCCCGCAGAATTTCATGCAGGGCGCGATCCAGCCGGTCATGATGGAGAAAATGCGCAATCAGATCAAACCGCAGCAGATGCAGATCATGCAGACCAGATAAATTATTCTGGATCTCAGCCGGTTCTGCAAAAACAGACGGCTGCAATGCAGAAAGAGATGCCGCCTGCAAGGCGGCATCTCTTTTTTTTTGCCCTGTCCCCGCCGCGTTGTCCTTTTCCTCTCCGGCATCTCTGAGTTCCGTCCCGACACGTTGTCTTTTTCATCCCGCCGCTAAAAAAAACAGCCTCGCACCCTTGACACGAGCTGAGTTTTTTTGATAACCTGTTTTTATAGAGGAGAGGAAAAGAGCGGAAAAATGCCAGACGGGTTGTAAGAGGACTGCCGCTCACAACGAAAAACGGAGGAGAAAATCATGAATATGACCAAAAAGATTTCCAAGAGAATAATTCTTGCTGCCGCAGCTTTTGGATTTGCAATGTCTTCATCTCAGGTGTTCGCCTTTGAAGTTCCTGATGAAATCACAAAGATGATTAATCAGATAATTGTGCAGATGCAGCAGCGGACAATATCTGAACTGTATCCGCAGGCTCCGCTGAAGAACCAGATGCGCGGCAAGATGATGCAGGAATTCTCCTCGAAGATGATTCTGATGAACCAGATTCAGCCGGTGATGATGGAAGTGAACATGAACTCCACCAGAAACGGCCTGATGAACCGGATGGTTGAGAGGCCGGTTCCTCTGCCAGGCTCATGATCTGCCTTTGATTCAGGCAGTTTCGATATCGGCGGGGCCGGACGAGGCTTTCAGCTTCTCCGGCCTCGCCTTTTGCAGGCCGCCGCCGATGATGTGCGGGCTTGACTTCTGCGGCGGCGGGTGCTACGGTGTTTTGTATGCTGGAATAGCGGCTTGCGCATGTCAGCAGGTTCTGCGCGGACGGCAGGTCCGACCGCAGAAGATTTTCAGCGCGGCGCACATCAAGATTCTTCCATAGAGAGGGTTGCAATGAAAAGGCTGAAAACCACCGCCCGGCGGCAGCTGCTGGGAGCAGCCGCCGGGCTGATTCTCGCCGCCGCGCCGGTCGGCGCGCTGGACTTTGACCCGCAGACCCTGCAAACCGTTGACGAGATGATACGGCAGATGCAGCAGGACACCATGCGGCAGCAGTACGCCGCCATGCCGCTCAGGAACGAGCTGCCGGGCAAAATGATGAACAACATGTATCAGTACGCCTCCACAGCCTACCGTCAGAACATCCAGCCGCAGATGGTGCAGGTGGTGATCGGCAACATGAGGCCGTGGGAGTTTCCTGACCGGTTCAAACAGGTGATGATGCCGCAGATCGTCTCGCAGGTCAGCGGTCAGATCAAGGATATTCAGCTCCAGCAAATGCAGGAGGGCATCCGTGATCCGTCCTTCCCCAATGTGCCGGGCATGGCTGGCGGGCAGAGCCAAAACAAGTAAAAGCAGGCTGCCTGCTTTCGCAGCAGAGACATATAAGGAGAGCCGCCCCGGCAGGAGCGGCTTTTTTCTTTTTCAGGCGAACAGTGCTGTTTAAAAAATCTTTTTTAAAACAACAGCATGAAATAATGGTATATTTTCCACATTCTCTCTGTGATGGCGCCGGGCTGCCCTGCCTGCCGGTAAAAAAAATTGTACACAGGCTGGAAAAATGCTTGCAAAAAGCGGGCGGGCGGGCTATAACACTCGCATCAGTTGCGCAGCAATACTGAGCTGATGCGCGAAAATCGGGGCTGACAGGATTGCAGAGAGGTGTCCGTCCGCGTGGTGCGGGCGGCTTTTTCAACACGAGGAGGAGAAAAAAGTGAAAACAGCAGCTATCAAATGGACAGTGGGTCTTGGACTTATGCTTGCCGCAGGCTCGGCTTGGGCGCAGGGCAGCAACCCCATGTCCGGCATGGCCAGCAGCATCGCCGCCAGCATGGCCAGCAGCATGATGTCCGGTGTCAACCAGCAGGTGAGCAGCAATGTGAAAATGGACACCTTGTTCTCCCCGGAGGCCGATCAGGCCGCGCTGTCTTCGCCCGCGCCAGTGCTGGACATCCGCCAGATGATTGAGCAGGCGGTGCAGAACATGCCGCAGCAGCAGCGCGACCAGCTGGCCAATCAGATGACGCAGGACAACTTGGCCCTGCTTCAGCAGGGATCCGCAGCAGCCAGCCAGATCAGAGAGAAAGTGCGCGACACCATCATGATGGACCGCTACAAGAATATCTCCGCCATGGCCCCGAACCTGTACCGGAGCAACATTCAGCCGCAGATGGTGCAGACCATCATCAGCAACATCCGGCCTTGGGAGCTGCCGAACAAGTTCAAGAGCAAGATGATGCCGGTCATCGTCGGCCAGGTTAGCAACCAGATCAAAATGCCGCAGATCAACTTCATGCAGGAGAACATCACCAGTGCCGAGTTCCCCAACGTGCCGGGCATGCCGGGAAGCGTTGGCATGGGCGGTTCTGTTCCGAATCAGATCAAGACCCAGCAGATGCAGCAGATGCAGCAGGGCGTGATGGATCCGAACTTTATCGACCCGCAGCGGCTGATGAACGGCATGTGATGCCGGTTTGACGGCCTGATCCGTTGCCGGAACTGTCAGCTAAGGCAGTTCCGGCTTTTTTTTGCCCGGCACCGAGGGGGGTAAAAAAAATTTTACAAAGCCGCTCAAACTTGCTATCTTTAAGTGGAGCCGCTCCGGCTGAGGGAGGCAAGGAAAACTGAATTTGATTTTTATTCAAAAAGCGAGGAGAGAACAAATGAAAAAAACAGTGACACTGAAAATCGCTCTGACGCTGGCCAGCGCCTTTCTGGCCGGAGCGGCTTCTTGGGCAGGCGGCGCGCCCGGCGGCATGGGCATGGGAACGTTCAGTGACGACAGCGTCCCCGGTGCAGGGAACATGGGCGGCATGGGCATGAACCCGGTTCCGGGCAACATGGGCATGATGAACAATACCGGCGGCTTCAATCCGATGATGAGCGGCGGTTTCTCCATGCCCGTTGATCCCAACTCGCTGGCCAACAACTACAGCAATATGGGCGGAAGCTATCCCGGCGGCATGGGCGGTTATCCCAGCGGCGGCATGAACGGCGGCGGCGGAATGCCGATGCTGGATCTGCGGCAGGTGGTGCAGCAGGGCATCCAACGGCTGCCGCAGCAGCAGCGCTACAACGGCGCGGCAAACATGGCCAATCAGAATCTGGCCCAGCTGGGCAACGGCATGTCGTCGATCAACCAGATCAGGAACAGCGTTCGCGACTCGATCATGATGAACCGGGTCGGCGACATTTCCCGGATGGGCCAGGCCACGTTCAGGCCGATGGTGCAGCCGGGCGCGGTGCAGAGTATGATCAGCCAGATTCAGCCGTGGAACTTCCCCTACCGCTTCCAGAGCGCGATGATGCCAGCCATGATTCCGATGGTCAGCGCGCCGATCAAAGGGCGGCAAATGGCCTATATGCAGGCAGGGATCATGAACAACCCGAACTTCCCCAACGTGCCGCTGCCGCTGCCGATGTATGGCTCATCAGGCGGATACGGCGGGGGATATTATGACCCATACAACGGCGGAATGCCGGGCAATCAAGGCATGTACGGCGGCGGCTACTCCAATGGGATGATGCCGATGCAGCAGAATATGATGATGCCCAATATGCAGAATATGCAGAACATGATGATGCAGAATATGATGCCCAGCATGATGCCATACGGCTACGGCTACTGAGCAGCAAAGCAGGCTGGCGCGGCATCAAGCCGGAGGCGCGGGCAGCGTCTCCGGCTTTGCTGTTTTCAAAATTCCCGGATCAAGAAAAAAAGAGCATGAAGCATAAGAACGCCATCGTGCTGGCGATGTTCGGCACCACGGTGGAACCGGCCCTCAAGGGCCTGCTGAACATCAGCGGCAGGATGCGGGCGCGTTATCCGGAAACCCCGGTGCGGATCGCCTTCACCTCCAACATCATCCGCAAAAAATGGCAGCAGCGGGCCGCTGATCCGGATTACATCAAGGAGCATCCTGAAATTCCGGCGGAGATTCTTGAGGTCAGGACAGTGCTGGCGACCATCGCCGACCTGCAAGATCAGGGCCATGACACCATCATACTCCAGCCGACTCATGTCGCAATGGGCGAGGAGTATCTTGATCTCGGCACCTTTGTTGACGGCCTGATGCGGATGGGCACGGTCAAGAAGGCGAAATACAAGCCGTTCCACAAGGTTGTTTTGGGCCGTCCGGCCTTGGGCACCTACGGTGTCGCCCATCCTTATCACGAGGACATCATGGCGGCGGCAACGGCCTTGGCAGCCGATGCCGAGCTGGCCAGGCAGGAAAAGGCCGCGCTGGTCTATATGGGCCACGGCAATGAGCATTTTCCTTCTTCCGGCTCCTATTTGGAGCTGGCCGAGCGGATGCGCAGGCTGCATCCGGACGTGCTCACGCTGATCGGCAATGTTGAAGGCTATCCCGCCTTGGCTGATGTGACCGCTGAGCTGCGGCGCTTCGGCGCGAAAAAAGTGCTGCTCAAGCCCTGCATGGTTGTGGCTGGAGACCATGCGGTCAATGACATGACCGGGCCGGAGGACGACTCTTGGAAAAATGTCCTTGAGCGGAACGGCTTCGAGGTGCAGGCCGCCGCATCCGGGCTTGGCGAGATTGACGCGTTCGCCGACATCTTTGTCCGCAATGCCGGCGAGGCCGCCGCAGACGCAGGCATTGTCCTGCGATAACGCTCTCCGTTCTTCCCCGCCTTGTTCCAGAGGCGGGCGTATCTCCTTCTTTCCTGCCGCACTGCCAGATCCCTGTCTGGATTTCTCCCTCTGAAAGTTTTATAATCAATAAGACGACCTTGAAAAAGGTCAAAAATTTTACGGAGAGGCGGAGATGAAAGCAACAATAATGTTCTGTGTCACCATAGGGCTGCTGTCTTCTCAGGCGGCTTTTGCCGCTTCAGTCATCAATGAGCCGACAAAATGGGAGGATTTTGTCAACCATGACATCCGGCTTGACGACGCGGCAATTTTCAGCGGCGAGAGCTTCAGCGCGGCTGCCGGAGAAACGGTGTATTACATCTCCGCGTCAGGAAAAAGCGGCAACAGCGGCCTCTCTCCCGATTCGCCGTGGGATTTGGCCGCCTGCAACGCCCACAAAGCAGACAATTCCATATATTTGTTCAAGCGCGGCGACCAGTTTCGGGGCTTCATCAGCCGGAAGAGCGACAAGCTCAACACCAAATTCGGCGCATACGGCGCCGGAACCCGCCCGCTCTTTCTTGGCAGCATTGTCATCAGCGGCTGGCAGAAAACAGCGGACAGCCGGATTGCCGCCGCCGTTCGAGGACAGGTCTATGAAGCGGATTTAAGCGGCGCGGTCTTTGGCGGCACAGACGGCGGCAACGGCGTCCGCCATCTCTTTTTCAACCGCAAGCTGATGACCATAGCCCGCTATCCAAATGTTGCCGGGCCGGAGCAGGTCAACTGGCTGAACATCACTGAAAAAACAGGAGACTACAGCTTTTATGACACGCATCTTGCTGGCCGCAGCAACACCGCTGGCTATTGGACCGGCGCGACCTTGCGGGCGAGAACGTACAGCTGGCAGTATTCGGTGCGGCAGGTGACAGGCTATAGCAGCGGCATCATCACTACTGAAAGCGTCAGTACGCCGTGGTATCCGGTCAAAGGCTGGGGTTATTTCTTAGACAACAAGATTGAGGAACTGGACTATCCCGGCGAGTGGTTTTATGATCCGCTGCATAAAAAGATATTTTTTTATCCGCCGCAAGATACGAATATCAGTGCCAGTCTGGCTGAGGGTATGACCCATGACACGGGTATCAATATATACTGGCAGCAGCATCAGACTTCAGTTAAAGATCTTTCCTTTAAACAATATATTGGCAACTGCGTCAATATTAACAGCTCGAACCAGATATTGCTTGCCAATGTTGCAACGCAGCACTGCGGCCAAGGCGTTTATATCTACAATGCAAATGACAGCGAGCTGCGCGGCAATCATATTGACGGTTCCTTTGAAACCGGTATCAATATTGCCAAGCACGAAAACATCCTTGTTGCGGAGAATATCATCTCCAACAACGGCATGTATCCAACTTACGGCAGTTTCAGTGCCGCTCTGACCCAAGGCAAGGGCATAAATAGTCTGAACGATGGCGTATTGACTATTTCTGGCAACACTATTGTCAATTCATCCTATTCAGGAATAGAAATCGGCACGACAAATGCCCTTGTGGAAAAGAATTTTATTCAAGGATCTCTGCTGCACATCAATGACGGCGGCGCAATTGTTTTGCGCGGCAGCAACATGCGTATTCTTAACAACATCATAATTGGTGTTTATGGCAACATCAACGACGGCGCCAATGGCTACACCGGCAATGACAAGACATCAAAGCACGGCTCCTACGGCATGGGCATATTTGACTACGCTGGAATTCAAGGCAATGTCATCAGCGGCAACACGGCAGCTTATGCCAGAGATATCGGCATCATGATTCAGGAAGGAGCGGATTACCAAATCAGCGGCAATGTCAGCTACGGCAACGAAGTGCAAATTCAGGCCAAGAAAGGCGGCAGCGGCATCAGCATTGAAGACAACATCATCTTCAATGGCGATAATATCGTCATCGGTGCAGGAACTTATGCTGATCACAAGGGGCTTGAGCTGTCCGGCTCCTTCACCAATCTTGCGGTTGACCGGAACAAATACGGCTCGCTTTGCTCAGAAAGCTACATTTTTTATAATGGCGGCTATGATATCGACTCATTCCGTCATTTTAACGGCACACTTGATCTCAATTCGACAAGCAATTCTGCAAAAGTTCCGCAGTTCTCCGTGTCCTCTCTGGTCTCAACATTGGCTGAAGATGACTTTGAAAGCTGCGAGAATACAAATCAGTGGACAAACACCTCTATTTTCTCCGGCGGCAAATGCAGCAGCGACACCAGCAAAACTGGCTCGAAGAGCTTTGTCAAAGAGGACGCAACTGTCGCGCCGACCTATTTTCAGCTCAAGAATACGGTATCTTTCGTAAAGGATAAAATTTACAGAATGGAGTTTGACTCCTATGCCAGCGGCAGAACGATCTATGAACTTTCCATCGCCAGTATGATTGATGGGGTGTGGACACGGCTGATTCCAGAATACCGCTTTCAATTCAAATCGGCACGGCAGCATCACCGTCTGATGTTCAAAGCACGGATGGACATGAGCGAGCAGCCGATATTTCATGTCAAAGACGGCAATGACCAGCAGATCTGGATTGACAACTTCGTCCTTCAGGAAGTTATGGTTCAACCCAAGGAAAAGACGAAGATAGTCTTCGACAATGCGGCCTTGCATGGGATTCAGAGCGATTCCGTCCTGCTGGTCAACAAAACCTTTGCCAGCAAAACCTGCACCGTGCCGACTGGCTACGCCACCTTGAGCGGACAGCAAGGCTCTGTCACGCTTGCACCATTCAAATCGGCAGTGCTTATCCGCGCTGAAACGCAGCCTCCTTCTGCACAGTCGTCGGCAATGCCGTGGCTTCTGCTTCTGCAATAAGCGCAGCGGCAGAATGTACGATTAATCAAAATTTATCTCAGGAGCATAATATGAAAAGCAAAAATTTTGCTGACATGATGCTGCGGGCAGGACTGTTTGCCCTTGTTGTTTTTATAGCCGCCGGAGCGCAGGCCGCGCCGCTGCTGCTGCCGCTGGCCGAGGATGCGGCGGCGGATGCCGCAGAGCCGGGCAGCGCGCTGTATGCCCTCAATAAGGAGACAGCGGCGCAGCTTCGGCAGAGCGGGAGTTTCAGCGTGACGCTGCCGGTGAATGGCCGGGAGGTGGAGTTTCAGCAGACCGAACGGCTGATCCGGGCAGGGAACCTGACGTGGCGGGGCGTTGATGCCAGCGGCCAGCTCTCCGCCTTGCTGACGCTGGCACCTGACCATATTTATGGGCAGGTCTTCGGCCCGTTCGGCGCGGTGGCGATTGCCCCTGAGGGCAGCCAAGTGCGGGTCAGGCAGCTTGATCCGGCGCAGGAAACACCATTGCAGGATGACGCGCTGCTGCCGCCGCCTGCGTCATCGTCGGCCTCAGCGCCTGCCAGCGCAGCCGCAGCAGCTGAGGACGGCTCCCGCATTGACGTGATGGTGCTGTACACCAACGGGCTGGCGGCGGCGCATCCGGGCAGCCAGATCAACACGCTCATTCAGAATGTAATTGATCAGAGCAACTTAGTCTTCAGCAACAGCGCAGTCAGCACCCAGTTCAATCTGGTTCACGCGGCGATGGTGACATATCCTGATGATTCCCTAAGCGGCATGAATGAGGCGCTCGATGATCTGACCGACAATCTCGGCGTGTTTTCCGGTGTTGAAGCGCTGCGCACCACCTATGGAGCCGATCAGGTTGTGCTGCTGCGCCGATTCGTGGATGAGGGCTGCGGCCTTGCCTGGGTGCTGCGCAGCTCCTCGCCCCGGTATGCCTATGCTGTGGTGCATGTCGGCGACAAGACGGACGGCAGCAGATCCTACTGCCCGGACACCACCTATGTGCATGAAATAGGACATAACCTCGGCTGCGCCCATGACCGCGCCAACGCCGGCTCGGCGGGCCGTTTCGACTACTCCTACGGCTACCAGAGTCCTTCGGCAACCTTCCGCACCGTCATGGCCTACGATTGCCCTGACCGCTGCCCGCGTGTGCTGTATTTCTCCAACCCGGACCTTCAGTACAGCGGCGAGGCTCTTGGCGTGCCATATACGGCCAGCAACAGCGCGGACAACGCCCGCACCATCAACCAGACCAGGGTGGAGATGGCCAACTACCGGACGGCGGCAGTCACAACTTGGACGGTGACTCCCTCTGCGGGCGCGGGCGGCAGCATCAGCCCGGACACGCCGCAGACCGTGGCGCACGGCGCAACAGCCAGCTTCACGGTCACGCCGTCCAGCGGCTGGCGGATCAGCTCGGTGAGCGGCTGCGGCGGCGCACTCAGCGGCGGCAGCTACACCACCGGGCCGGTCACTGCTGACTGCGCCGTGACCGCCCGCTTTGCTGAAGAAAGCGGCGCGGACGGCAGGGGCTTCCTTCCTGTGTACAAGCTGCTGCTGAACAAATGAGGCTTCCCTCTTGTTCTGGCAGAGAGCGCAGGGTACCATAGGGCTGTTTCCGCGCTCCTCATCCAGAAGGAAGGACAGCCATGAATCAGTTCGACAGCAAGGGCGGTGGTCAGAGCATCGCCCAAGGCGACCACTCCATCGGCCAGCAGAACAACAGCGGCTGCGTCGAGCAGACTTCTGCTGGCAACGGCTGCATCATCGCAGGCACTGGCGATGTCCGCATTGAGCATCTGCACCAGCACTATCCCCGCACTGCCCAAGGCATCCCCCTGCAACGTCCTCCCAAGGCCGAGCATTTCACCGGCAGGGACACGGAGCTGAAGGAACTGCTGGACGCGCTCCAGCCGGGCCGGGCAGTCACGCTCTGCGGCCCCGGCGGCATGGGCAAGACCGCGCTGGCCGCGCAGGCGGTCTGGACGCTGGCTCCCGGCAAGGAAGCTCCTGCCCTCTTCCCGGACGGCATCATCTTCCACTCGTTCTATGGGCAGGAGGATGTCAGCCTCGCCTTTGCCCACATCGTGCGCAGTTATGACGAAGAGCAGCAGGACACCAGTTTTGCCGCCGCGTTCCGCCTGATGGCCAGCAAGCAGGCCTTGCTCATCTTGGATGGTGCGGAAGAGGCTGGCGACCTGCCTGCGGTGCTGCGGCTGCGCGGGGCGTGCGGGGTGCTGATCACCAGCAGGAAGAAGGAGGATGCGCCGGATGAGCTGCTGGAGCTGAAGCCGCTGGATGAGCAGCCCGCAAAAGATGTCTTTCTTCTATACAGTAGGGACACGGCATGCCGTGTCCCTACTGCGGCTGATACCACGACCGTGCAGGCCATCTGCAAGCTGCTGGGCGGCTGGCCGGTGGCCCTGCGGATTGCGGGCCGCTATTGCAGCACAACGGGCGAGAGCGCGGCAGCCTACCTGCGCTTTCTCCGGCAGCAGCCTTTCAAACGGCTGGGCAAGGGCGAGCACGGGCAGGAGAATGCCGCCTTGCTGCTCCGGCGCAGCGTGGCGCAGGTGAGCGATGATGCCCGGCTTGCGCTGGGGCTGGCAGGCTGCTTGGCCTTTGCGCCGCTGGCCCGCGAGCCAGTGGCCGCCATTCTTGATGGCGATGAGCTGCGCAGTGCTGATGCCTTGGGCGAGCTGGTCAATTACGGCCTGCTGGAAAGGAAGGCGGAACGCTGGCAGACAAGCCACGCGCTCATTCATACCTACGCCCGCGAAGAGCTGGCCCTGAGCACGGAGAGCCTTGAGCGGCTGGCAGAGTGGTACATGGTCTTCTGCTATACTGCAAGCGAAGAAGGCGTGAAGGGTTACGTCCGCCTTGATGCAGAACGGGCGCACTGCCTTCGGCTGATGGAGAGCTGTCTTGCCAGCAAACTGTGGCAGGAGGTGAAACTGCTGGTGGGGGCAATTAGCGACTACTTAGACCGGCAGGGCTGGTGGACAGAGCGACTGGCTGCCCTTGAGATGGGCTTAGATGCGGCCAAGCAGGCTGGCGACCATAAAGATGAAGGCTGGCATTTGAACAGTCTTGGCTACACCTACTGGAAGCGCGGCGAATATGAGAAGGCATTGGAATGGTTTGACCAAAGCCTATCGATAAATTACAAGATAGGCAACAGGAAGGGAGTAAGCGCAACTCTAACTGGTATTGACGAAATTTATCGACGACAGAGTACCTGTGGACAAGCCTTGCAGCGTTATGTGAAGAGTCTGAGCATACAACGGAAGTTTGGCGACAGAGAAGGGGAAGGTGTGACCCTGAATAATATTGGCCTGCTTTATTGGGAACAGGGCGATTACGACCAGGCTTTGTCGTGTTATGATCAGTGCCTGACTATCGCACAGGAACTTGGGTGTAAGATATTGGAAGGAACAACGCTGAACAATATTGCCGTCATCTACCGTGCGCAGAGCAGTCCTGCCAAGGCATTAAAATATCATGAACAAGACTTGGCGATATGCCAGCAGCTTGGTGACAGGGCCAGAGAAGCAGAGTCGCGCTGGAACATCGGCCTCACCTATGAAGACATCGGCGACTTTGCTGCGGCGGAGGAACACATCAGCCTTGCCGTGCAGCTTGCAGAGAAGATAGATCATCCTTCCGTGGAGACATGGCGCAAGACATTGACTCGGCTGCGGGCAGCGCGGCGGGGGTAAGTGCGGTTTGCGAACTGCCTCCTGCGGGAATGCGCCGTGAGCCTGCTCCGGCATCGGGTGTCACCATGCTGGTACTCTGGGTATCACCATGCTGATACGTGCCGAGTCACCATGCTGGTACTTGCCGAGTCACCATGCTGACTCCCGATGAGCCACCATGCTGGTGCTCACCGTTGCACTCTGCTGGCGCCGCACCTTGAACCAATCATACAACAGCACGCAGAAATGAATGAGCACACCGCCCGCCGTCAGGTCTGGCTGATCCTCGCGCTCGGCCTTGCGCTGCGCCTGCTGATCAGTGGCCAGTTCCTTCTCACGCCCGACGAAGCCAACTACTGGCAGTGGAGCCGGTATCTCGACATCGGCTATCACGACCACCCGCCCATGATCGCCTGGACGATCTGGCTGGCAACGCGGCTCTTCGGCCAGACCGAGTTTGCCGTGCGCTTGCCCACGATCATCGGCATGAGCGCGGCATCCGTGTATCTCTGTCTGCTCGCCGCCCGTTGGTTCTCGTGGCGGACTGCCGTGCAAGCCGCGCTGCTCAGTCAGTCGCTGCTGCTCATGAACGGCTCGGCACTCATCGCCACGCCAGACGGGCTGCTCCTGCCCTGCTGGGCAGCGGCCTGCTATTGCGCCGCTGTGGCGATTGAGAGCGGACGGCAGCGCGATTGGCTGGCAACCGGGCTGTGCTTCGGCCTCGGACTGCTGTCGAAATACACCATGCTCCTCTTTCCGGCCTCGCTCTTCGCCTTCCTGCTCTTCAGCCGCGAACGGCGTGCCGCGCTGCTGACACGCCAGCCGTGGATCGGCCTGCTCGCCGGTCTGCTCCTCTTTGCCCCGGTCGTGCTCTGGAACGCCCGCAACGGCTGGGTGACGTTCCGGCATGTGCTCTTCCAAGGCGGTGTGAGCGGCGAGGCGAGCGAGTTCACGCTGCGCTATCTCTGGGAATTCCTCGGCAGTCAGGCCGGGCTGCTCTCGCCTTTCGTCTTTCTCTTCCTCATCGCCGCTTGGCTGCGCGGCTGGCGCAGTCCGCTGCCGCTGGAACGGACGCGCTTCCTGCTCTGGCTCTCGCTGCCCGGCTTTGCTGCCTTTCTGCTGCTGTCCTTGCACGGACGCATCTACGGCAACTGGCCCGCACCTGCGTATCTCACCGGCCTGCTCCTTGCTGCGGCTTTGTATGGCAGGCAGCGTTTGTGGCGATTTGGCATTGGCGTGGCAGCAGTGATGTCAGCGGCTTTGCTGCTCCAGCTCATCCAGCCTGCGCTGCCGGTTCCCGCCAAATGGGACCGCATCGCCCAGGAGACTGTGGGCTGGGACGCGCTGGCGCAGCGGCTTGAGCTGGCACGGCAGAAGATGCCCCGGCCAGAGCAGACTTTCATCTTCGGTCTCCGCTACCAGTTTGCCAGCGAGCTTGCCTTTTACATGCCGGGCCAGCCCCGGACTGTGAGCATCAACCGCTGGTCGCGGCCAAATGTCTATGATTTCTGGTTCGAGGAGGAGCCGCTCATCGGTATGGACGCGGTCGGCGTGCATGAGCACAAGGGCATGGATGCGGTGCTGCGGGAGGTCTTTGAGGAGGTTGCGCCGGAGGAGGTCATCATCCAGCGGCGCAGCTCGCCGTGGTTTGGCAGCGAGGAACTGCGCCGCGTGTATCTGGTGCGCTGTCGGGGTTACAAGGGCGGCGGCCTGCGCTGGCGGCCCAAGCTGGCAGGCGACATCCGGGCGGTCAGGAGCCAGTGAGCCTTACTGGCCGTAATAGCTGCGGTACCAGGTCACAAACCTGCTGATGCCCTCCTCAATGCTGGTCTGCGGCTTGAAGCCGATCTCCCGCACTAAGTCGTCCACATTGGCGTAGGTCGCCCGCACGTCGCCCGCCTGCATGGGCATGTAGTTGCGGATCGCCTTCTTGCCGAGACAGTCCTCCAGCACATCAATGTAGTGCAGCAGCTTCTGCTTGTCGTTGTTGCCGATGTTGTACAGCCGCCACGGGCAGTAGCTGGTGGCAGAGTCAGGCGCGTCGCCGCTCCAAGCCGGGTTGGGCACAGGCAGGTGATCAATCAGGCGGAAGACACCCTCGACAATGTCGTCGATGTAGGTGAAGTCCCGCTCCATGTCGCCGTTGTTGAAGATGTTGACCGGCTTGCCCTCCAGTATCGCTTTGGTGAAGAGGAACAGAGCCATGTCCGGGCGGCCCCACGGCCCATAGACGGTGAAGAAGCGCAGCCCGGTGCAGGGCATTCCGTAGAGATGGCTGTAGCTGTGCGCCATCAGCTCGTTCGCCTTCTTCGAGGCCGCGTAGAGGGACACCGGGTGGTCAACGTTGTCATGCACCGAGAACGGCATGGCGGTGTTCGCGCCATAGACCGAGCTGGACGAGGCGTAGAGCAGGTGCTTGACCTTGTTGTGCCTGCATCCTTCCAGCACATTGAGGAAGCCGACGATGTTGGTGTCCACATAGGAATGCGGGTTGATCAGCGAGTAGCGCACGCCTGCCTGCGCAGCCAAGTTGACCACCGCGTCGAACTGCTCTTCGGCAAAGAGCCGGGCCATCTTGTCGCGGTCGGCCATGTCGAAATAGGCATGACGGAAGCCGGGGAAGGCCAGCAGCTCGGCCAGCCGCGCTTTCTTCAGGTTGGGATCGTAGTAGTCGTTGAGGTTGTCCAAGCCAACCACGGTGCGGCCCGCCGCAAGCAGGCGTTTGGACAGATTGTGGCCGATGAACCCGGCTGCGCCGGTGACGAGTATCTTGTGCATGGTATCGGGAGGCTGAGATTCTCCGCTGCAACCACCAGCGGCGGTTAGTTATGCAGGGCGGCGATGCGGCTGAACATATGCACCAGACCGATGCAGAGGGAAAGAGTCATCTGCGCGGGCAGATTGACCCCGCAGCATGTATCAAAGAGGATGGTCAGCGAGGAGTCCAGATCACCTTCCGGCGCCTGCCAGCAGATGAGCACGGGAAAATGCGGCAGCGGACGGAGGATCAGGGCGGTGTCGGCGGCAAAGCCTGTAGCCTCTTCGCCTTGAAACAGCTCGGCCAAATCGCGGAGCAGGCCGGGATGCTGGTCGGCCAGCTCTTTCAGCAGGCGTTCGCAGCGGCTGGCAAAGAGATTGCCGCGCTCCATGCAGCCGGGCAGGTCGCGGAAGTTGAGCCAGCGGCCTGTGACCTGCTGATGCTGCGGGCTGGCGGCATAGGCCAGCAGCGGGGCCTTGACCCACGGGATGAGGTGGCATTCCGAATGCACCTGCCCTTGCTGGTCAATGGCGAATTCTTTGCCCAAGGATTTGAGCGTCAGCCTGCTGTCTTGAACGAGGCCGCCGATGCGCGGGGCGACGGCAGCAAAATCCAGTCCGGCAATCTGCCGCTCCAATTGACTGAGGTCTTTTGTAAATTTATACAGCTCCTGCTCTGGCCTGCCTGCGAGACAGGCGGCCAGCCGCTCACGCGTTGCCGCGTCAAGCAGGGGGCAGTCAGCAAGATTCTTCTGGCCGGACGCGGCGGCGGCGGCAAAGGCGAGGCAGGAGGGCAGCTGGCAGCGGCCGCAGTTGCTTTTCGCCAAGGCGCGATAAATTTCAAAATGAGGCGCGGGGCTGGATTTCATCATGCCAGATGGAGTGCCTGAAAAAAAAGGAGCCGCAGAAGCGGCTCCTTCAGCCGTCGTTCTCTGCCCTTAAACTTCTGTGACAGTGATCGCGTCGAACTCGCAGACCTCCACGCAGGTCTCGCAGCCTAAGCACTCGTCCATGTTCACCGGCTCGGATTTCCCGTCA
This sequence comes from Candidatus Electronema sp. JC, assembly GCF_048287365.2. Classification (NCBI taxonomy): domain Bacteria; kingdom Pseudomonadati; phylum Thermodesulfobacteriota; class Desulfobulbia; order Desulfobulbales; family Desulfobulbaceae; genus Candidatus Electronema; species Candidatus Electronema sp. JC. The sequence continues at coordinate 21,291 of NZ_JBLWEM020000063.1, forward strand.
ACCAGCTCCAGCACGGAGGCAGGGCAGCTGCCAACACATTCTTCGCAACCAGTGCATTTGTCCTTGTCAACGACTACTTCAAACATTTCGTTCTCCTTGGGTGACGGGTTCAGGAAAAACCCTTTTGTGATAAAACATCCTCGCTGCTCTTTTATACAGTCATGCGGCGGCTCCGGCAAGAGAAGAAAGGGGGCCGCAGGCTGTTTAAATTTCTGTGACAGTGATGGCTTCCGCTTCGCAGACGCTCATGCAGGTCTCGCAGCCCAGACATTCATCCGGCTCGACCGCCTCAGCTTTGCCGTCAACCAGCTCCAGAACGCCTGCCGGGCAGCTGCCCACGCACTCCTCACAGCCGATGCATTTTTCCTTGCTGATCTCAATTTCCCACATGCTCTTTTTCTCCCTTCAGTTCAATTGCTTGAAAATTTTATTGAAAACAGAGCGGCTGCCGCTGCTGCCGCCGCAGCCTATTATGCACCGACTGCGGCAAAATTACCCATATTCAAAACGCTGTCAATAGTTTTTTGCGGATTTTATTTTTTCCGCTTGGAAAAATTTGGCCGCTTTAATCTATCGTATTGAAATGGAGATTTTTTTTTGCAAACTGCACGGGCCGCGCCTGACGGCCCGCCAAGCGCGGGGTCCGGCGCGGGCAAAAAATTGTATGGCAGCAAAAAACTTAACTTGACTGTTGCGTGAAAGTATCATATTTTGTATTTATAAGGATGTGAAAATTTGTTTGGGGCTGACCTGTACAACACAGAATAAAGGAGATGATTATGAAGAAAGTGCTCGTTGCCGGCACTGCTCTGATGCTCGCCGGCACAGTCGCCGCGCAGGCCAAACCCGGAGTGGATGAGCCTGGAGTGAACCTCAGCGGCGATGCCCGCGTGACCTACATCGGCAAGCAGGATTACAAGCGCGCAGCTGACAGCGCAAATGGCTATGATGATTTCTTTGAGTCCCGCGTCGGTGTGAATTTTGATGCCTTGTCAAAAGCGCAGGGCGTTTCGGCCAAAGCCCGGCTGTATTTCGACGGCTACGGTTTTGAGGATGACGCTCCATGGAACGGAGAGGAGCGCACCGAAGTCTCTGTTGACTACGCCTACTTAGTCGCGCCGCTGGGCGACTGGACCATCAAGGCGGGCCGGGTCAATCTTGACTATTCCAAATTTTTCTCTTGGAACATCCGTCCGACCCGTCTGCTCGCCACCTACACGCATGGCGACATAAAAAAGCCTGGCAGCATGAGCATCACCCCGTTTGTCGGCGTGAAAAAAGAAGGAAGCACATCGGTTGACGCTTGGGATGACAATGATTTCATGGAATACGGCCTTGTTGTCAAAGCAAAGCTGCAAAACGCATGGAATCTGGCAGGCTATGTCCGCTACGATGAAGATCAGCGGGAAAAAATGAACGGCATCGACATTGAGACCGGAGAGCCTGCGCTGCTGGACAATAAAGACAGATCTGGCGCCATCGCCGATGTCTTCCTGAACAACGACGACGCGGGCTGCGACTTCGGCTTCCATGCCGAGCTGGGCTACAAGGCCGCTGACGTGCAGGGCACTGAAGATGACGGCATCGGTGGTTACGTGAGTTTGTCTACTAAAGCGATGAGTCCGCAGTTCACTCCGACCTTGCTGGTTGGCGCGACCAAAGACGGTTTTGTTGCTGACAACGACTTTGGATTTGTCATGGTCGGCGGCGAGCTGTCCACCCAAGTGATGAAGGTCGGCGACGGCGGCGACCTGCTTTTCGGCGCCTTGGTGGCCAACTACAAAGCCAGCGACCGGCTCAGCCTGACCGGCAACCTGCTTTATGCGGACTTTGACAACGACGCGCCAGAGACATTGGACAGCGCTGTTGAGGTTTCCGGCATCATTGATTACGCGTTGAACGAGTCTGCCAGCCTGAGCTACAAGGCCGGTTATCTGACCCCCAGTCTGACCAGCGGCGGCGGTGTTGCCGAGGATGCCTATTTCGCACACCTGCTCCGTCTGAACGTCAACTTCTAAGCAAACTGTTCAAGACCTTGACGGAAAAAGCACCCTTCGCGGGTGCTTTTCTTTTTTCTGCTGCAAGCGGAAAACGTTCAGTTCAGACCGGCGAGCCGTTGGCAATAAAAAAGGAGAAACGCCGCGCGTCTCTCCTTTTTTATTGCCTGCTTTTGTTCTGAATTCAGTATGAAAAGCTGATCGACATGCCGCCGTAGAAGGTGTTCGGATTTTTCTCCGCCGCCGCCGCTGTGTCCGCGCCGCCGCCCGCTTCCAGAGAATGCGACCATTGCAGCTCCGGGGTTACAGTGAACAGGCCGCCGTAGGAGACCGGCAGGTTGAATGACAGGCAAAGAGACTGCGCCTCGCTTTCCTCCTGTTGGAGGAGGGATGGAGCCAGCAGCATGGTTCGCGAATCAAGACCGAGCGCGAAGCTCTCGCTGATCTGGAATTCTTTGGACAGGTTGAAAGTCAGGTACCACGGCTTCTCGCTTTCTTCGTGAAAAAGGCTCCGGCTGTGCGGCGCATCTAATCCCAGCAGGACAGAGCCGCTTTCCTCCGGGGCGGTGTACAGATAGCCCGCAGAAAATCCCAGCCGCCCGGACGAGCCGGTGTAGGAAAGCGTGATGTCCTGACCGTCAAGCTCTCCCTGCTCGGCGAACACGCCTTTGAATTTCTTCGCCGACTCATTCAGCGAAAGATCAAGCCCCTGCGCCGCCGGGCCGCCGTTCAAACCATACATGCCGGCCGCCAGCAGCAGGCTGCTGATCGCCGCATTGTCTCCGCAGCTGCCGCCGGAGCAGGGCGCGGAGGGTTCAGCCGCCCAAGCCGGACCGCTGATGCTGACTAAAGCCGTCAGCAGGCAGGTGCAGTATTTTCGAGTCATTTTTCACAGTTCCTGAAGAAGGTTCGGAACTCGTCCGAAACGGTTCGCTGTCTCCTGTATTCAGTATAGCTGCGGACGGCTGAAATGACAATGCAAAAAGCTGTACCGTCCGCAAAATATTTTATACCACAATGACGGCAGGTTCAGCTCCGGCGGCAATGGGCGACAACCGCCTCGGCCAGCGCGGCGATGGTGTGCCGCTCCGGCTGCACGGTCACGGTCAGGCCGTGCTCGCGCGCTGTCTCCGCTGTCACCGGGCCGATGGCCGCGATTTGCGTCCGGCCCAGCAAGGCCCGCAGCTCATCCGCATCCTTGACATCAAGCATGGCCAAGAAGTTGGTCACAGTTGAGGAGCTGGTGAAGGTGATCAGGTCAACCGTGCCACTGCCCAGTTCGGCTCTCAGCTCGTCCTTGCGGCCTTGCGGCGGCACGTTCTGATAGACCGGCGCGATGGTCACGCCCGCTCCGGCCTGCTCCAGCAGCTCCGGCAGTGTCTCCGCCGCCTTGAGGGCGCGGGGCAGCAGGAAGCGTTTGCCCTGCACGCCGCCCGCCTCAATCAGGGCCAGCGCCAAGCCTTCGCCAGTGAATTTGGCCGGAATCAAGTCGGCGCGGATGCCGTGCCGGGCCAGTTCGTCCGCTGTGGCCGCGCCCACCACGCCAATTTTGCAGCCAGCCAAGGCGCGGCTGTCCAAGCCTTTTTCGTGCAGCCGTTTGAAGAAATAGCTGACCGCATTCAGACTGGTGAGCAGAATCCAGTCATAGCTGCCCAGCTCGGCAAGAGCCTGATCCAGCACGCTGAAATCCTCAACCGGCTCGATGTGGATGGTGGGATATTCCAAGCACTCGGCACCGTATTCCTCCAGCCGGGAGACCAGCTCACTGGCCTGCTCGCGGGTGCGGGTGACGATGATCCGCCTGCCGAAGAGCGGGCGATGCTCAAACCAGTCAATGGACTCGCGCAGTTTGACCACCTCGCCGACGATGATCAGCGCAGGCGGTGCGATTTTCGCCGCCTGCACCACCTCGCTGATGGTCGCCAAAGTGCCGACCACCGACCGCTGCTGCGGAGTCGAGGCCCAGCGCACCACAGCCACCGGCGTGTCCGGCGAGCGGCCGTTGTCGATCAGCTTTTTGCTGATATTGGGCAAATTCTTGATGCCCATGTAAATGACAAGGGTGCCTGCGCCGGTGGCCAATTTGTCCCAAGCCACATCAGACTGCTCCTTGCCCGCCGCCTCGTGGCCGGTGACAAAAGCCACTGAAGCCGTGCAGTTGCGGTGCGTGATCGGGATGCCCGCGTAGGTCGCCGCCGCTGTAGCCGAAGTCACGCCCGGCACCACCTCGAAATCAATGCCCGCCTTGACCAGCTCCTCAATTTCCTCGCCGCCGCGTCCAAAAATAAAGGGGTCGCCGCCTTTGAGCCGCACCACCCGCTTTCCGGCCAAGCCGTAGTCAACCAGCAGCTGGTTGATCTCCTCCTGCGAGGCCGCGTGCAGGCCGCCGCCTTTTTTGCCGACATAGACCAGCTCCGCCGCCGCAGGCACGTGCTGGAGCAGCTTTTTGTTGGCCAAATAGTCATAAACCACCACTTCCGCCCGTTCGAGGAGGAATTTGCCGCGCAGGGTGATCAGGTTGGGATCGCCGGGACCTGCGCCGACGAGATAGACTTTGCCTTTGTGAGGAATGTTGTTCATGAGTTCAGTTGCAGAAAGGTTTTTACAAAATGGTATGAGCAGACGCAGCGGATTGTGAACCACACCTGCCTGCTGAATTTAATTTGTGTCGGACACCGCATCCATCACTACATCGCCAAAACGGACAAGATCATCCATCTTTTTTTTGATCACGTTGCAGACCACATCAATATCCATCTTTTCATACTGATGCACGAGCAGATTGCGAAAATGCGCCATCCTGATCAACGAGTCCGCCAGCTCCGCCGAGATGATGCCCCGGTCGCGCAGCAACAGAAAGCTCTCGCGACTGGAATTTGGAATGCCCAGCTTTTCCCGTCGGATGAGATGATTGGCAAGGTCAATCGCCTGCTCGCAGGCCCGGAGAACATTGAGCAAGGCTGCATCCTGTCGGCTGAAATCAAAGGCGAATCCGGCGGGATTGAAGCTGTATTCTTCCCTTGCTCGGAAAACGCACCGCTGAATGGACTGCACTTTGTTGCTGATGATGTCGTTCATCTTTTCAAACCGGCCAAGCCCGTTTGGTGCGTCGGAAATCTTTCAAAATCTCCGCCCGTTCCTCGTTCAGCTTTTGATAAAACGACAATGCCAGCATTTCAAATTCCTCAGCCGCCGCTTGATCAGCCGCATGAAGCAGGCAGTTGGCGGCGATCACCTGCACCTGAAACACCGTGGAAAGCTGGCGCAGATTGAGCAGGTCAACCTCGCGCTTCAGCCGCTCGGCCAATTCAAATGCGCAGGGAGAGAAAAGCAGCGAGGTGGCTTGCTTCGCTTCCGCAGGCGGCAAAAGCACGGCAATATCCGCGTCGCTGTCCGGCCAAGCCTCGCCAGCCGCCAGCGAACCAAACAGATACACCGCCTGCGCCGTTGGGTAATGCCGGAGAACTGTGGCAATGATGACTTGAGCAACGGCAACCTGCACATCAGCTAAAATTTTCTCCAAGTCCCTTGCGTTGACAGACGGAGCATGAATGTTCATTCCACCGTAATCAATGCGTCTCGACAGGATCCGCACGTTCAGTAAGCCATTTTTTCAATGATTCAGGACATTCAGCAGAACGATATCCTGCAAGAACTCCCAGAACTGTCAAATCTTCATCCAATTCCGGCCAGTGAATATATGCGCCGTCGCCAATAATTTGACACATATTGCGTTCGGCAGGAGTTCCATGCCATAAACGAGGATACCACATAAGCGGAGCAATAATAGTGCGGCCATCTGCAAGGTCTATCTGTAAAGAATCTTCACTGACAAAAACATTCTTAGCCCGGACATCCTGCATTTCAATTGCCAAAGAACTCATGCCATTTCTCCAAGAACAACGTTTTGTGCTTTTCAACCAATTCTGCAACAGCACCCAATTCCTTCCGGCTGAAACCGCCCGCATTGTGCAGCATCATCGGATCAAGCCAGAACTTCGCAACCAGCGCATCCCGCTGCACATGAATATGCGGCGGTTCAGCGCGGTCAAGCGCGACGAAGAAAAAACGATACGGCCCCTGCCTCAGCACTGTTGGCATGTCAATCGCCTCGTAAAATCCTCACCCTGCATACACCTCATCCAGCACCGCCTTTCCGCCAGCCGCCAGCAACTTCTCCGCCAACGTTTTGCCAATTTCCACCGCCTCTGCAACCGGCCCGGCAAGCTGTTCTTTAAAGACCGTTTTGCCATCCAGCGCGGCAATAAGCCCGGTCAATTGCACCGTGCCGCCTGCAACAGTCGCAAAGCCGCCAATCGGCACTTGGCAGCCGCCTTCCAAACGAAGAAGAAACGCCCGCTCCGCCGCCACAGCCGCCGCCGTGTCCGCATGATGGAGAAATTGAAGTCCGGCCAGCAATTCGCTGTCCGCCTCGCGCAGCTCAATGCCCAACGCGCCTTGACCGATAGCCGGAAGCATCTGCTCTGGCGAGAACAGCGCGGTGATTCTGTTTTGCATTCCTAGCCGGTTCAATCCCGCGCCCGCAAGGATGATCGCGTCATACACGCCCTCATCCAGCTTTTTCAGGCGGGTGTCGAGATTGCCGCGCAGGTCTTTGATCTCCAAATCAGGCCGCAGCGCGGCAAGCTGCGACTTACGCCGCAAGCTGGACGTGCCGATCACCGCGCCCTGTGGCAGCTCGGCCAAGCTCTTGTGTTTCACCGAAATGAAAGCATCAAAGGGGATTTCCCGCTCCGGCACAATGGCGACATGCAGGCCCGCAGGCAGCTCGGCAGGCACGTCCTTCATTGAATGCACGGCCAGATCAACCCGCCCGTCCAAGAGCGCGTCTTCAATTTCTTTGACAAACAGCCCTTTGCCGCCAACCTTCGCCAGCGGCACATCAAGAATCTTGTCGCCCTTGGTGATGATCTTGACTAACTCCACCGTGGTGCCGGGATGCTGCCGTTCAATCTGATTCTTAACCCAAGTGGACTGTGTGACGGCCAGCAGGCTGGCGCGGGTGCCGATGCGGATCAGTTGTTCCATTGCCGAATAGTGTATTTGAAAGGATTGCCATGAAAATCTGCCTTAGTCCAGCCACGAGATGAAATCATCTGCCTTGCGTTCTTCCCGCGCTGGCGGAATCTGTTTTGGAATGCCGACAACGCAACCGGACAAAGCCCATTCCTTTGCGGGCAGGCCGAGCAGCTGCATGAAGCGTTTATTTTTTGCCAAACCGCCAGTCAGCGAGAGGAGCTGCAAGCCAACCTCATGCGCAGCGGCGGTTAGCCACATGTTTTGCATCACGTGTGCCAAGGACTGCTCTGCAACAGGAGGAAAGCCTTTCTTTTCTGCGGCCACAATCAGCGAACCTTCGCGCAAACTTGGAATGCCTTTCTCCGCCGAAGCCTTCACCCGCCCGGCCAAGGTGCGCATCTTCTTGCTGAAGACCGCCGCCAGCCGCAGTTTAAACGCGCTGCTGCGGAGATGCTCCAGAATGATTTCCTGCGCCTGCGTCATGGCTGCCGTGCCCTGCCGGAAAACGAAAATCCGCCTGATGTCCTTGAACGGAATGCCGGTTCCGGCAGCATACGGCGCATATAAAGCAGATTCCACGATCTTGCGCAAAGTTTCATCCGAAACTTGGCCGGAAAAGCTGCGGACTGAGCGGCGGGCGCGGATGATCTGCTCAAGCGCGGCGATGTGCTGGGGATCGGTCATGTCGCCAATTCCATAAGACGATACACTGCGCCAAAGACTTCGGCAACATCGTCAATCATGGCGCGGCGCAGATTTTTAGTGAAGCTGTTCTTTGTCAATCTGCCGAACTGCCAGACTTCCGCATCGGTGACAATGCCAAACACCGGCTGTTCCGGGTGGTTGTTCAGATTTTGCGCGGCCACCAGCTCGGCAAGGCATTGGCCCCAGCCTTTGGTGAAGTTATTCTGCTTGGCTTCCGCAATGAGAACAAGAGGAAAGCCGAGGACATTCTTGCCGAGTTCAGAGCGGCTGGCGATGATGTAATCCGGGATGCCGGAAAGCCGCGCATCCGTGGCCACGGCAATAGCTTTGTGGCTCCAGAGCGCGTAATCCGCGACAAAGGCTTTGCAGGCTTCCCGCAGCAAAGGAAAAATCACTGCTTCGCAGCGGGAGGCTTCCGAACTGAAAATATCAAAGTTGGTCCGGCTGAACTCAAAGTCCTGAAGAAATGCGTCTGATGGCATTCTGGGCGCGGCGTGCAGAAATTCCTCTTCGGCATACGTGATGCTGTATGCTTTCTGCACTTCATCGGGCGAGTTGAAATCGGTGAAGGCCATAGGCTGTTGGTTTAGCAAAACATGGTGCGCAGAACGCACCATGTTGATTGATGTGAAAACAGTGCCCTGCCGCCAAACTAATTTTTCTTCTCTTGATTATTATCAGAAGAAGTGTTACCTGTGCTTCCGCCAGAATTTTTCTTTCCACTGGTTTCACCCTGAGAACCAGAATCTTTCGATTTGTTAGGTTCTGGTTTCAACCTACTAGCTCCATTGAAACTATTACCAGGCAATTCTTTTGATTTAGCCATATCCATCCTTCTGTTTAGTTGTGAATATTTGTCAATGCCAGCGGACATGCCGACGACAAAAGATAGAATTATCCCAACGATAAAGCTGCAATACGCTGCTTTATCAAGATACGACAGCACAGTATCTTCTGTGTCTGTGCTATTTTTCACCTTTTCAAGGTAATCTGCATTTCTGTTGAATATTATTACAACAGAGATAGCACATATTATAAAACATATGATTGCCATCATAGAAGACATCAATACGAAAAGATTTGCCGTTCCAGCTGTGGCTGTCAACGTGACAAGTAATCCGATTGCTCCAGCAGATAATGTTATAAGAGTCCTGTCCTTTTCAAGTTTTGTTAAATACCAAGCGTTAACCGTAGAAGCGTAAAATTCTACTTCTTTCATTTTTTCCAGTTCTTCAGTATTCATAGCTATTAGTAGAGTTATAGGTATCTTGTGCACGCAAAGAGATAAATCAGCCGAGAAAATTAACTATAAATCCTCTATCCTGTCCACACTCACCGCCAATCGCAGCAAACTCAGCGGCTTGCACATCGCTGTCAGCATCATGCGCCGCAAGGCCCGCGCCGTCTGGCTGAAACCCAGCTTCACCTGCCGCAAAGCCCGATTGAATCGTCCCGATTCACACTGAAAACAGGATGATTCACATTTGAAACGTCCCGTTTCCAATTGGAATCGAGGCATTTCCTGTTGACATTGTCCCGATTCCAATTGGAATTGCTCTGGTTCACACTGGAATCGTCTTGATTCCAATTGGAATCATGGCGATTTTAACCGAAATCGTCCCGGTTTCAATCGGAATCGGGGTGATTCCAATCTGAATTGCCTCGATTCAAGCGGCAAATTGCGCGTTGCAAACGACGAAAAATTCAGGCAAACCATTGCATTACTCAGAACAAGCCAGCTTATCCACAACCGTAGCCGCCAGCAGCGGAATCATCAGCTCATGGTGGCCGGTGAAATTGAAACCCTTGCCGCCTTCGAGCGTGGGCCGATGCACCACGTTGGTGCTGGGCCGGTAAGCACGAATAAAATCAAAATTTGCAGTGGTAAAACGTTGCACCACGTGGCCAAGGTTGCGGACAACAGTCAGGGCCTTGAGGAAGACCTCCGGCAGCAGCACCGCCGAGCCGAGATTGAGATACACCCCGCCTTCCAGCCCGCTGACCAAGCGGCAGAAAACGCGGAAATCGTGGTGGCTGCACTGGCCGATGGCCGCGCCGTCCGCCGCCGGATGAATATGAATGATATCCGTGCCCATCGCCACATGCACGGTCACGGGAATGTCAAGCCGCCGCGCCTGCGCCAGCAAACTCTGGCCGTTGAATGGGAAATTCTGCCGCAGCAGCGCGTTGCCTACGGCCTCGCCCAAACCGATGCCCTCTTTCGCCCCTTGGTTGATCGCCTGATTGAGAACTTCGCCTGTTTCCCGCGCCGCGCCAAAAGCTCCGGCACCAAGCACATTGGCAACCTCTTCAGAGGTGCGGCCAACCATCGCAATTTCCGCATCATGGATGATGCCCGCTCCGTTCAGGGCCAGCGCGGAGATGATCCCGCGCTCCATCAAATCAATCAGAATCGGAGCCAAGCCGACTTTGATCACATGCGCGCCCATGCCGACCAGGACAGGCCGCTTGCCGATCACCGCTGCGGCAATTCGTTCCACCAGCTCCGGAAAATCATTGCCCGCAAGCTGCTTGGGCAGATTGGCGATCAATTCCCGCACGGTCATGCCCGGCTTCACAGGCTGGGCGAAATCCGCCACCGTCACTTTGGAATGACGCTCGTGGAGGGAGTAGGTGTTGAGGCCGCTGAAGTCGAGAGGTGCTGGCGTGGACATTATTTTCACTGATAGCGGATGCGTTTCGTTCCGGCTGACTTTACCGTTTTTTCCCCGGAAGGGCAACTATGCTTTTACTGATGGCAATGGCTCTTACTTTTAAAAAAAATATAGGATTTAAACAGTTGCATAAAGATTAGCAGGCGTAAGGGTATAGATTGGCTTTACCAAGTAAGCTCGGACAGCCTTGCGATTTTTGCCTCAGCCCAAGAGATTCCCTTGACAAAACAATAATATTTGAGACGAAGAAACGCCCGCAGAGCAAGTTCAATATGATTGCGCTGTGCTGTTTCTGAACGCGCTGACAATGTTTAATTTGCAAAATTTTTTGATGACGCGACGATATGTTTCAAAAAAATCTTGGCAATCTTTCCCATCGAACAATGAAACTCACGAGCTTTAAAAAAAGATGAATCAGAATACCTTTTCCTTTATATAAGGAATTTCAGCGGAATACTATTTCAAATTGAAAAAAATCCATCAATAGCTCATTAGCTTTAGCAGATCAGCTACTTTTTCTGAGCAAGAACGAGCAGTCACTCCTTAATATCGTTGATCGTCCCGTCATGATTTGAGCCGCCGTTGACTTGAGATTTTTAATGCCCATTGCGGGCCTCGCGGAAGGTCTCACTGCCTGCATCTGGCAATCAGAATATACAGCAGCGAATTCAAAATATTCCTGAACATCTCCCGCTCAGCATCCGTCAGTCCCTCAAATCTGCCAGCCATATCAAGCCCTCCTTAGAACGAAAGGGCTTATTTTCAGTATTAACGGGACAGGCTCGTCATTCATTTTTTCAAAATGCCATTTCCGCCGCGATTTTCCTGCTGCGGCTGCATTTTTTCCGACTTTTTCGCTTTCTGCTTGACAGGCAGGCGGCGGCATGGTTATTAACTGATTAATATAGCTGAACTATGAAATGCCTGCCACTTTCCGGCGGGACTGTCAGAGCAGTTCGGAAAAGCACCGCTGATCACTTGGAACAAAGGAATGCGCAATGATTTTTCTTTTGAATATCATCACCCACATTATGATTATTCTGGGCATAATAGGGTTGATATTCTATATCAGCTATGCTGTTCATAAAGAACAGGAGATGTTTGAAAAAGTAATTTTAATTATTTCATCAATGACTGGTTTTTTAATTTATTTTGGAGCCAGGGCTTTAGGTCTTTCCATCCCATCTATGATGATGTCGTTTGTTTCAATGGCAAACCCTGTCAAGATGACTTTCTTTGCAATTATTATACCTTGGTCTGTAGGCACAATTGTTGCTTGGTATTTTAGTTGGTGCCTTAAAAAACACATAGATATTGCTTTCCGCATAGTGATTTTGATTAGTGCTTTCATAGTCACTCTTTTCAGTGATGTCTATGCTGCGTCCTATACTGTTTCAATCAACGGTGAGATTGACACATCTCTGCTGCCGAACCTCACTTTCACGGTTGGCATGGGATTGTATATAATTTTAAATTACAAGCATCGGTGAATTGTCGCCTGCTTTTTCTCAGTCGTCCTTGAAAGGAGAACCTGATATTATGGTGCGTTTCATGCTGTTATTTGCTGCGGCGCTGCTCTGTCTGAGCCAGGCAGCGGCGGCAGTCAAACCCTGCGCGGAGCTGCAAGCCGAGATCGAGGCCAAGCTGGCGGCCCGCAGCGTGAAGAGCTATGAGCTGATCGTCGCTGACAAAGGCATGGCTGTGGCAGGCAAGGTGGTGGGTGCCTGCGAAGGCGGCTCAAAACGGATTATTTACCTTAGAACGCGGACTGACCAGTCTGCCCCGGTCGTCGTCAGCGCGCCTGCCCTCCCTCCTGCGCCGGAGCAGGCCGCCGCAGAAGCGCCGAAACCAGCTGAAGCGGCCACTGCGCCGGTTCTGAGAAATGACGCGCCGGTGGTGAAGGTGCGGATGATTGAAGCTTCCAAACCGGCGGACATCAAATCCTGCGCTGAGCTGGAAGCGGAGATCAAGGCCAAGCTGGCCGCCAAAGGCGTGAAAGAGTATGAGCTGGTTGTTTCTGACCGCAACGCCCCGGCAGCAGGCAAAGTCGTCGGCATCTGCGAGAACAGCTCGAAGAAGATCACGTATTCTAAAAAATAAATGAAGCCGGAGGCGCAGCAGTTTTTTCAGGAACCGCTGTTTCAGCGGCCGCCGGGAAAGAACTGTCTGCGCATTTCCTTTCTCCCCGCTCCGCTTCCATCCTTTCCGCCGCCGTTTTTTCCACTTCCCGCCGCAATTCCTCAGCTCTCAGGCGCACAGATGAGACTGCCGCCGTGAACCCTGCGCCTTTTGAGCAGTCCCAGAACATCCTTGACGCGAAACACGTGGGACACGCGCGTCATCCCTGTATTTTTCCTCAGGCCGCAGCGCCGCCCGCCGAGCGCGCGTGCCAATGCACTCTTGGAGGCTGACAAACATGATGCACTCAACCTTGCCCCGCTCGCTGACAGGAAGTCAGCCCGGACACGAGCACTGTCACCCAGACAACATCAGTGAAACTTTGGAACAGCATTTCAGCAACATCGCCACACGCTGCCCTTATGAGACGCGGCATAAGGCCGTCTATCATCAGGCAGTTTTCGGCCCGCTGACCGATTCGACCGTGGGATTGTTTTTTGAAAACGGCTACCGCCGCAACGGCAACTGCATGTACTCCATGCGCTGCCCGCGCTGCTCGGCCTGCGTCCCCATCCGCATCAATCCGGAGGAATTCAAGCCCAACCGCAGCCAAAGGCGGGTCTGGAAGAAAAATTTTGACATCAGTGTCGGGCTGGCGCCGGTGACCATGTCTGACGAAAATCTCAATCTGCTGGAACGCTTCCTCAAAGCGCGTTTCCCTAAAGGCAGGGCGGATGCGGAAAGCTACTACAGCGGATTTTTCATCACTTCAATGACCAAGTGCTTTGAAATCCGCTACCGGAGCGAAAACAACAAGCTGCTGGGCGTGGCCGTGGTCGATTGCTCGGACCAGTGGATGAACGCGGTCTATTTCTTTTTTGACCCGGAGCAGGAATGGCGCAGCCCCGGCACGCTGAACATCCTCTATCTGCTTGATTTCTGCCGACGGCACGGCATCCCCAGCCTCTATCTCGGCTACTGGATCAAAGACCTCAAAGGGATGCACTACAAAACCGATTTCCGGCCCCACGAAATTCTGCTCGACGGTCGCTGGAAAAAAGTGGCCTGAATCTATTTTTTCTGCCGCAGGCGGACTGTGACCCGGCGGTTGAGCCGCCGTCCCTCCGTTGTTTTGTTGGAGGCGACCGGTTTAGCCTTGCCGTACCAGTAGAGCAGCACCCGGTCTTTTTTCAACGGGAAGTTGTCTAACAGGTATTTCCGCGCGCTCTCGGCCCTGCGCCGAGACAGATGGATGTTGTACCTATGGCCGCCAACGCTGTCGCAGAATCCTGAAAGCACTGCGTATTCCTGCGGATGTTCGGTCAGATGGCGGCCCAGCCGGTCCAATGTGTGCTGATATTCCTTTCTGATCTGCGATTTGTCAAAGGCAAATAGAATATTCTGAAACGGGCTGTCGGCAGGCATGTGCAGCCTGCCGAAAAGATGGTCAGGGTGGGCGGCCACGGTGTCAAAGTCAATCACCTGCGAGCAGTCGTTGACAGCGGCGATGTCGTTGAGCAGCTTCTCCGCCGTGCTGTTGGTCGCGCTGCTGATCAGGGTGAAGCAGACATCGTGCTTCTTCGCCAGCTTTTTCGCCTGCGCCAGCGGCTCCGGCTCGTCCACGCCCTCGAAGCGGAAGGCGGCCCCGTTGGTGAAGATGAAGACCTCGGTGCGGCCCGGCAGCGGCAGCAGATATTCGAGCTTCATCAGCGCGGTCTGGAGCATGGGCGGGCCGGAGCTGGTCACGGGCAGCTTTTCCAAGGCTTCCTTGAATGCCTCCCTGTCGTAATTTTGCAGCCGGTAGTAGGGCTGGAAGGTGCGCTCCGCGCCGGGCAGCCACATCACATTCCGCCAGTGCGGATACAGCCCGGTCTGCCAGTTCAGCTCCGGCAGGCCGGCGTTGCTCGTGAGGAGAATCTGTTTGGACATCTCCAGCCGGGTCATGCCGCTGTCCCGGTACGGCACGTCCATGGCGGTGGAGGGATCATAGAAGACAAAGAAATTGTCCGCCATGCGGACATGCTCCTGCCAAGCCGTTTTGCCTGCCGCCGGAGCTGGATCTGGCTGCCAGACCCAGTCTTTTTTGTCAAAGGATTTGGCTTTGGCGAGCGTCAAGGACGGCGCGGCAACGGCCAGCAGCGCAAGGACGAGCGAAGCGGCCAGCAGCCGCAGAATTGTGGAGTTCATGCTCTTCTCCTAAAAAGTCAGCCGGTGGCCGGCCACCGGCAGCAGGGCGTGCGGCACGGCCCGCACCATTTCCTCAATGCGAGGCAGCTCGGTCCGCCGCAGGGTGTGGTCAAGATGGACCAGCGCGATCCGGCCCATGTCCAGCTCTTCAGCAAGCTGGAGCGTGGTGGTCACAGAGCCGTGGTAGGGATAGGTATCAACTAAGCTGAACGATTCATGAATGACAAAATCGCAGCCTTGAATCAGCTCGCGCGCGTGGCGGCCCGCCCGCCCGTCGCCGCTGTAATAGAGCCGCCTGCCGCCATCTTCAAGGCGCAGGCCGAGATTGTACTGGGAATGCTGGGTCAGGGCGGCGGACCAAGTCAGCCCGGCGGCGGAAATGGTCTCTTGAGCGTGGAGGACATGGAATGAAAATTCAAAACTGAGTTTTTTTTCAAACGTGGGATAGGCCATGTCCAGCACGGCCCGGACCTTCTCTTCCACGCCTTTCTGCCCGACCACGCAGAGGGGGCGGGTGCGGCCCAGCTGCCAGAGACGAAGAAAGAGGAGCGGCAGGCCAAGGTAATGGTCGCCGTGAAAATGGGAAATCCAGACGCAGTCCAGCTCCTGCGGCTGCTCAACCGTCCTGAAATACTGGTGCGGCACAGAAAAACCGCAATCCAGCAGGATTCTGGTGCCGTTGCTGGCGGTGATCAGGGACGAGCTGTTGCCGTGCGCCGTGTCGCAAGCCTCCCCGACTCCAAGAAAGAAAATTTCCACCCTTGCTGCTCCGTTCTTATGATTGAAGGGCCTTTGCTGCTCATAGAAAAAGGAGTGCGCCGCCGTGCGGCTGGACTCTTTGTAATATATGCGTTTTCCGCCGCTGAAGCAAGCGGCTTTCTTGCAGGCGCGGCAGCGGAGCGCAGCTCAGGCCAAGGCGGCCAGTCCGTCCGGGGCGAAATCTAACCGGGAAAGAAGCTGCCTTTCCAACAGCTCGCATTCTCTGAAATTGTCCCGGATGCCTTCCTGCTTGCGGGCATCGCCGCCGCTGTATTTGTCGAGAATGTAATCCAGCCGTTCGGGAAGGCTGACAATCTGGTCATGCCGGACGCGCTTGTCGGCGTAATAAACAATTTCTTGGGCAGAGAAGATGCCTGCCGCATATCGCTCTGGGGAAAAATCCGGCAGGACAACATGTCCGGCGACAATTTCGGCGATTTCCGGGAAGCCGAGGCTGCGGCAGAGTTCCGCGCCTGCTTTGGCATGGTTGCAGCCGCTTTTCAGGCAGGGCGTTTTGGCGATGTCGTGCAGGAGCGCGCCACTGACACAGAGTTGCAGATCAGGCGGATGACTGCTTTTTGTCCGCAGCTCTTCGGCCAGCAGCCCGGCAATCCTCGCCACCATGAGCGAATGCGCCCGGATGTTGGCCAGCATTCCGTGCTGCTCCATCAGGGCGGCGCAGGCGGCAAGATTGGGAATATTCACGGCCTAACGGCGGCTGAGGCGATGCACCGCCTCGACGGCAATTTTCACCTGCTCCGGCGGCGTTTGCGGCAGAATGCCGTGGCCGAGATTGAAAATGTGGCCTTTGGCTGCCCGGCCTTCGGCAAGAATCGTGGCGATCCGTTTTTCCAGCTCCTCTTTGGGCAGGAAAAGGGCAATTGGATCCAAATTGCCTTGCAGAACATGCTGCTGCGCAATTTTCGCCGCTTCATCCAGCTTAATCCGCCAATCCAAACCAAGCACGTCGGCTCCGCTGGTTTTGCTTAATTCAAGCAAGGTCGCGCCGTTGTTGGCAAAATAAATGATCGGCACGTCGGTCATCTTGCGCAGATCGGCAATGATGGACTGCACATAGGGCAGGGCGAAACGTTCAAAATCGCAGGGCGCGAGAATGCCCGCCCACGAGTCGAAAATCTGCAAAACCTGTGCCCCGGCCCGCGCTTGCGCTTGCAGGTAACGGCTGGTGCAGCGGGTAATTTTTTCCAGCAGGGCGTGATACAGCTCCGGCTGCTGATAGGCCATCCGCTTGGTTTCCAAGAAGACTTTGGACGAGCCGCCTTCAATCAAGTACGTGGCCAAAGTGAACGGTGCGCCGGAAAAGCCGATCAGCGGCACCTTGAGAGCGCGGCGCAGCAGGCGGATGGTTTCCAGCACAAAGGGCAGGCACTCATCCGGGTCGGGAATCAGCAGCCGGTCAACCGCCGCTTGTGTCCGCACCGGCTCAGGGAAAACCGGCCCCTTGCTCTCGTGGAATTCGAGCTGAAGGCCCATTGCCTCCATCGGAATCAGGATGTCCGAAAAAAGAATGGCGGCATCAAAGCCAAAAATATCAATCGGCTGGAGCGTGACTTCCGTGCACAGCTCCGGGCGTTTGCACAGCTCCAAAAAGCTGACTTTGCCGCGCACAGCCTGATATTCGGGCAGATAGCGGCCCGCTTGGCGCATGAACCAGACCGGCGTGTATTCGGTGCGCTCGCCCCGGCAGGCGCGTAAGAAGGTGTCGTTCATGAGATTGTAAGATGCAGCAAAATGATGCTAAATGTGCCCTTCGGCTCCGCTCAGGGCACTGAAAAGCCGCAAGTACCCTGAGCGGAGCTGAAGGGTGCGGTGCAAGTCTGCCTTTATGATCTCGGCTGATACGCGCAGAACGGCTCCTGCGCTAAATAATCGCCGCTGACCGCATAGGCTCTGGCCCGGCAGCCGCCGCAGACGTTGACGTACTCGCAGCGTCCGCAGTTCCCTTTATAGCTCTTGAAGTCGCGCAGTTCCAGAAAAAGTTTTGACTGCTCCCAAATCTCTTGGAACCGCTGCTCGCGGATGTTGCCTGCGGCCTTGGGAAAATAGCTGCACGGCAGGACGTTGCCGTCCACGTCAATCAGGCAAATGAGCTGACCGGCAAGGCAGCCCTTCGAGCCGCCGGTGGAAAATTGCAGGCTTCTGCGCTTAAATTTGTCGCCGTCCTCTTTGGCCCGCTGGAGCACGATGCGGTAATACTGCGGAGCGCAGGTCGGGCGGACAAGCAGCTCCGGCTCATCCTTTTCCATGTCGTAATGCCAATTGAGGATGTCCTCATATTCCGAGGCCGGAATCAGCTCCTCCATGATCTCCTCGCCGCGTCCGGTCGGCACAATCATGAAGAGATACCAAGCCGTTGCGCCGAGCTTTTTCACCAGTTCGTAGAGCTTGGGTGCCTCTTCTTTGTTGCGCTGGGTGAAGGAGGAGTTGACGAGGAACTTGATGCCGTGCTCGTTGAAAAGGCGGATGGCGTTCATCGTGCCCTCGAACGCGCCGACCTGATTGCGGAAATTGTCATGAACCGCAGCTGTCGAGCCGTCCAAGCTGAGGGAAACCATCCTGATGCCGGATTCCTTGATTTTGCCGCAGATCTCGTCTGTGACCAGCGTGCCGTTGGTGGCAAGGCACATGCGCAGGCCAAGGCCAGTGCCGTAGGCGGCGATGTCGAAAATATCGGGCCGCAGGAGCGGTTCGCCGCCGGAGAGCACCACCACTGGGCTGGCATAGGATTTGATGTCGTCCAGCACCCGCTTGGCTTCCTCCAAAGAAAAATCGGGATGCCCCTGCACTGCCAAGGCTGAGGAGGAACGGCAATGCACGCAGTTGAGATTGCAGCGGCGGGTGGTCTCCCACGCGATCCATTTCGGTTCAAAATCCATTCCGGCCCCCGGCTTCGGAAAAACTGACTTGCGGAAAAGGGAAAAAGGACATAACTATGTTCAACTATATTCCGTCCGGCGGGTCAGGGTCAACAGCTTTGTGCGCCGCGCAGAACGGGGCGGCCCGCCATTCATTTTTTACATGACAAGGAGAGCGTTTCATGCAGGAAATCAAGATCGTCGTCACGCCGATAGATTTTTCCGACAACGCCAAGATGATCGCCGATTCAGCCGCTTACGTGGCAGGAAAATTCGGCGCGGAACTGCATCTGGTTTTTGTGGCGCAGAATTTTGAGGATTATTCCGGCTTTTTTGTCCCGCCGGTCAATCTGCCCAATCTGACCAAGGACCTGCTGGAGTCGGCCCAGCAGAAGATGGAGGAATTTGCGGAGAGCTGCCGCGAGCAGGCCGCCGCCGCTGGAGTTCCGGCCCTGCGCAGCCACGTGCTGACCGGCGACGTGGCAGAGGAGATTATTAATTATGCCAAAGAAGTGCGCAGCAATATGATCGTTATGGGCACCCACGGCTACAAGGGGCTGGAGCGGATCATGTTCGGCAGCGTGGCCGACAAGGTTGTGAAGACCGCCTGCTGCCCGGTGCTGACCATCAACCCCTACCGCCAAGACTGCGGCGGCCAAGACTGAAAACAAGGCGGGGCGGCCAACGGTCGTCCCAGCTTTGTTCGGCGACAGAACTATGAGCGGAGAAATCGGAACAGCGCGGATCAGCGGCGGCTTTATTGAGCTGTGCAGCCTGCTGAAATTGGAAGGCATCGCGGAGAGCGGCGGCGAGGCCAAGCAGCTGATCTGCGAAGGCCACGTGCGGGTGAACGGCGCGGCGGAGACCAGAAAGCGGAAAAAAATTTATTCAGGTGACGTGGTTGAATGCCAAGGGCGGACAGTGCGGGTGATTTAATCCCGTCGCTGTCAGGTCAGCCGTCCCTCCGCCCACACTGCCAGCTTCTCCCTGAATATCTTCGCGTTATGGCGGATGTCAACCGGGAAGCCGGGATGCACCAAGAAGGTCTCAATCGCGGCGGTGAGGGAGTTGCCCAGTGCCAGCCGCCTCAGTTCGGCAAAGAGCCGCCGCTCGTCCAGCACTTTCTCCCTCAGTTCTACAATCAGCACCGGCTTTTGCGTGCCAGCCTTGCCCACACCCACTAAGGCCGAGCGCAGCACCTGCGGGTGCTCGTTGAAGACAGCCTCGCAGCAGATGGTGTGCATCGGCCCGTCGGCAGTGAGCACACGGTGGGCCTTGCGACCGCAGAACCAGAGTCGGCCCTGCTTGTCCACGTAGCCGACATCCCCCATGCGGTGCCAGAAGCCGTCCCCGTCCCTGATCTTCGCCAGCCGCGTCTCTGCCTCGTTCCCGTCATAAGCCCGCGTTACCACCGGGCCTTTCACCACGATCTCGCCGATTTTGCCCACAGGCAGCGGCTGGGCATCGCTCCATTCAGCCAGCGGCACGCTGACCGGCCTGATGATCTGCACGCTCATGCCCGGCAGCGGCCTGCCCACGCAGGCACCTTGACCGATGCGCGTCTTCGGCCATGTCTCCCGCAGGATCTCCTCGCCGGTGATCGAGACCGAAGGCAGGCTCTCGGTCGCGCCATACGGGGTATAAATCGTTCCTCCCTCCGGCATGATCTGCTGCACGCGACTGATCAGCTCGCCAGAGACCGGCGCACCTGCCATCAGCACTTTCTTGACCGGGAGAGTGATGCCCGCAGCTATGCAGTGGCGGCTGACCACGTTCCAAATCGCCGGAGAACCAAAGGAATACGTCACCTGCCAGTCGAGCATGGAGCGGACGAACTTAGCCGGGTTGACCTTGGCTGGCCGCGTGGGATCCATGTCCGGGATCACCGCCGCAGCACCGAGGGCCGCAGCAAAGAGGCCAAAGAGCGGGAAGCCGGGCTGGTCGATGTCGCCAGGCCCAATGCCGTAATAATCGCGTATCAGTCTGAGCTGATTGAAAAAGATGCCGTGGGTGTACTGCACGCCCTTTGGCGGCCCGGTCGAGCCGGTGGTGAAAATAATGGCCGCAAGCTCGTCCTCAGCAGTCACGGCGGGGCTGAACACCGCGCTCACACCCTTGCAGGCCGCAGCCAGCGTGCTGCCGCCGATGCCGAAGGATGGCCCGACGCAGACGCGCCGCCGCACAGTTTTGAACGGCCCGGAGAAAATGCGCGAGAAGAGCTGCGCCGCCGGTATGCCGATCAGTGCTTCCGGCCTGACCGCGCCGATGCAGCGGAGCAGGTTCCGGTAGCCCATGCCCGGATCGATGAGGATCACCACCGCGCCGAGCTGGAAGAGGGCAAAGCTGAGGGCGATGAAGTCCAGCGAGGGCCGCACCATGAGCATCACCCGCTGGCCGCGCTCCACGCCTTGCCCTTGCAAAGCATTGGCATAACGGCAGCTTGTCTCCAGTAGCTCGCGGAAAGTCCACTGCTCGTATTGCCCGTTCCGGCCCGTGACCAAGGCGAGCGCGTCAGGCCTTGCTGCGGCGGACTCATGCAGGGCCGCGCCGATGTTGCAGTTTGTCATGGCGGGACTAATCCAATGGCGTTACAGAGACAGAATAGATAAAGTCCTCACCTCTTTTGATACCACTTACACTCGCTTTGTCTACAGTATTTATATTGACCTTTTGCAAAGCAATAAATGAGCCGTTAAGATAAAATCTTGCAATTCCGTTTGATATTGTTATTTTTAATTCGTTAGGAAAATCATCCCCTTTGTAATCAATATCCTTAGAGCTTTTAGTGTAGTCTCCAAATGTTAATGTGTAGTACCTGCCAAGCTCAGTTCCAGAGGCTCCGAAATCAATAGAAATAAACTCTTTAGTACCGCTCCATAAAGATATTTTTTCAGTAGCAGGTTCTCCGTTTGTATCAATTTTAACAATCAATTCAACACTGTTTTTATAAGAGAATCCAGACACGATAATCATAGCTGGAGAAGAAGAGGCACCAGTGAGAGCTAACCCGCGAGCAGTTTTTACAATCATATTATCATTACCAAGTTCTGGAACAATCTCTCCTTCGTTATATGAAGAAAAAGAATAATTAACAGGGAGGAACTTCCGCTGCACGATCTTCTTCTCAACAAGAGCGGAACAGACTTTCTCTGCCAAGGCTTTCATGCTTTCCTCACGACTTGCCGCATCCGACAGCTTGCCGCGTGAGAACCTGACACTTTGGGATGTTAAACTCTTTCCTGCAAAATTTTGCACAGCAACGATGATTTTCACTTCGCCGCTTTGAACATCATCATAGACCTCACCGAAAACGACAGCATCCGCTTCAAGCGTTTTCAAAGTATTTACACTGGCATCAGCAATGCCTTCCATGCTCATTATAGCTTGCTCATTTTCTCTCTGCGACATCAACAGGTCGTAGTTCCGCCGCTCCAAGACAGAGCAGCATTGTGTGCGAATAAACGCCCCTTCAAATTCCTGCGTTACATTCCGGGTTGTTTCAGTTTTTTGCCCTTCGCGGGTTCCAAACTCCCAGATATAGACACTGAAATCCTTCTCCGCCCGAACATCTGAAGCAGAAGACAAAAAGATGATGCTGTAAAATAAACATGCAAAAAGTGCGAACATGCCGTTTCTTGTTTCCCTCATTGCTCTATCCCCCTTGTTTTACTGACATGGATATATAATAATAGTACTCTTGTTGACAAACTGCCGCTTTTCACAGACCGCATCGCCTTTTCTGACAGTAAACTGATGACCAGTTGATTTTTTTTGAACTCGAACGGTTACGACAGTAGTTTTCTGTTCTGCAAGTATGGCTGGTTGACTGTCAACGAAAATTTCTGCTCCGCTCATCCTTGCCGGGAGCATCATCTTTACTGTATAAAAATCAGATGATGCATCAGAGATTTTTGACGCATTAGGACATATCCTTTTTATCCAATCAGGAACGCTTGGAATACCACTAAAAAAGACAAAAATAGTTATAATGGCACTTGTCGTTGAAGCAGATGGTCTCCATTTATGACCCCTGATCAACTCCTTGAAGCGTTCTTTCTTGTCCATCATGTATCGCGAGATCAATAGTTCTCAGCACAACGCTTCTGTTGCAGACGGCAAACCCAGTTAAATCGGCCTTATCGTATAGGTTTCTGCGAAATCCTGCAAGGTTGAAGTTTCCCCTGCCTTTGAGCGGATGCTCCATTGCTGGCGCGGGATGGCGGCACCGATGTTGCAGTTGCTCATAAGTATTTAACGATTCGATCTTTCATGCCATACGGTTAATTTTCCGACCGCGCCATCAGCGTAACTCTCGCCGCATTTTCTGCAAAAAAAATCTTCCTGCCTTCCAATTGATCAGAGAGCTGTCCGCCGCATGGACGCGCCGATTTTTTCCATTTCATCGAGAACAGCCGCCTCGTCCAGAGTGGTCAGCCGCCGGGCGCGCATGACCACGCGCCCATTGATCACGGAATGAATGACATCGCTGCCCTTGGCCGCATAAACAAGCTGCGAGACCGGATTGTGCAGCGGACAGAGGTGCGGCTGCCGCATGTCGAGCATGATCATATCCGCCTTTTTGCCGATCTCGATGCTGCCTATTTTATCCGCCGCGCCGAGAACTGCCGCACCGCCCAGCGTGGCGGCCCGCAGCACGGTCTCCGCGCTCATCGCCGTAGGGTCAAGGTCGCGCACTTTGTGCAGCTTGGCCGCCGTGCTCATCTCGCCGAACATATCGACATCATTGTTGGACGCACTGCCGTCCGTGCCGATGCCGACTGTCACGCCGCTGCCAAGCATCTTCTGCACCGGCGCGATGCCGGAAGCCAGCTTCATGTTCGATTCCGGGCAGTGCGCTACTTTTACGCCGCGCTGGGCCAGCAGGGCAATTTCTTCCTCGTCGAGCATGACGCAGTGCGCCGCCACAACGCGCTCATTGAGCAGCCCCAGCTGTTCCAGATGCCGCGCCGGACTGCGGCCATAGCGTTCAACGCAGCCTTTCACCTCGTCGCGGGTTTCGGCCAGATGGATATGCAGCAGGGCATTTTTCCGCTCGGCCAAAGCCGCCGCACGCTGGAGCAGGGCAGGGGAGCAGGTGTAAACCGCGTGGGGATTGACCGTGATCTTGATCAAATCGCTGTCTTTGTATGCGCTGAACAGTTCCTCGGCGTAGACGAAGCCGTTCTCCAGCTCGCCGTAGTTTGGCGAGGGAAAATCAAAGAAGCCCTCGCCGATCCACGCCCGCATTCCCGCTGCCGCCGCCGCCCGCGCTGTCTCCTTGTTAAAGAGGTACATGTCGTTAAAGCTGGTCGTTCCGGATTTGATCATCTCGCAGAGCGAGAGCAGCGTCGAATAATAGACGATTTCCTTGGTCAGCCGCGCCTCGCGGGGGAAGATGTGCCGCGTCAGCCAGTCCATCAGCGGCAGATCGTCGGCCAAGCCCCGGAAACAGGACATGGCCGCGTGCGTGTGGACGTTGACCAAGCCGGGCATGATCAGCCCATAAGGGCAGGCCAGCAGCTCGGCCTGCGGATATTTGGCCGCCAGATTCAGGCCGATTTCAACGATGCTGTCTCCAGCCACGGCCACGGAAATCCCTGCTTCCTCCCGCGCTCCGCCGTCCATGCTCACTAACCAGCGGCCAGAGAGTATCAGCTGCACGTCCTGTCGCATTGCTCACCTATCTATGGTTGAATTCAGTCTTTTTCCTGCCAGCTGATTTGCTCCAGCTCTCCAGCCGCTGTCTGCGGCAGCAGTCCGGCCAGCAGTTCCGCGATGCTCTTTTGCAGCAGCGGATGCCGGAGCTGCGGAGCGATCTCCGCCAGAGGCGCCAAGACGAAGAGCCGCTCATGCAGGGCTGGATGCGGCAGAATCAGCCGCTCTGTCCGCATCACCTGCTCATCAAAAAGCAGCAGATCCAGATCAAGCGTCCGGTCCTGATGCCCCGGCACATCCAAGCGGCGGACGCGGCCAAACTGTTTTTCAACAGCCAGCAGCACCTCAAGCAGGGCCTCCGGCGCGAGCGAGGTGCGCAGCAGTCCGGCGGCGTTGATGAACCAATGCGGGCTGTCCATGCCCACCGGCTTGGTGCGGCAGGGCGCGGAGAGCACCTGCGGGATGATGCCCGGCTGCGCGCCAAGCACCTGCCACGCCTCCAGCAGCAGTTGGCGTGACTGGCCGAGATTGGAGCCAAGACCGATGCAGGCAAGATTCATGGCAGCCGCCTCCACGAGAGCAGCAGCTCCGCTGCCAGCAGCAGCAAAGCCGCCAGAGCCGCCCACGGAAACAGCTCGTTGTGCTGGGACAGATGCCGCACTTTTCTGACGGTGGTCTCCATCGCGTTGATCTCCTCGTAGATGCGGGCCAGCGAGGCAGTGTCCGTGGCTCGGAAATATTTCGCCTTGGTCATTGCCGCGACCTTTGTCAGCGTCTCCTCGTCGATATCCACTTCGGCCTGAATCATCCGAGTTCGGCCAAATTGATCTTCCACCGGCAGCGGCGCCACGCCGTGCTTGCCCACGCCAACAGCATAAACCTTGATCTGCATCGCCGCAGCCGCTTCCGCCGCTGTGAGCGGGGCGATCTTGCCCGCGTTGTTCACGCCGTCCGTGAGCAGGATGAGGATGCGCGACTTGGCCTGCTGATCGCGCAGACGGTTCACGCCGGAAGCAATGGCCGAGCCGATGGCGGTGCCGTCCTCAATCATGCCGATGCGCAGCGAATGCAGCCGCTGCCGCAGCCAGTCGTGGTCAAGGGTCAGCGGACAGACCAGATACGGCCTGCCTGCGAAGGCCACCAGCCCAATGCGGTCGTTGGGCCGCTCCGTGATGAATTTGGCCACCACCGACTTGACCACGTCCAAGCGGTTGGCCTGTCTGCCGTTGAGGCTGAAATCCAGCGCTTTCATCGAGCCGGAGATGTCCACGGCCAGCAGGATGTCAATGCCGGAAGCCTCCACCTCGGTGCTGGTGCGGCCCCACTGCGGGCGGGCCAGGCCGATGATGAGCAGACCGATTGCCGCCAGCCGCAGCCAGGCCAGTAACCCGCCCGGCCTGACCTTGCGGCTCCCGGCAATGGCCCGCACCGCCGAAACCGAAGAGAAAAGCAGGGACGGAGCCGGGCCGCCTTTGCTGCGGAGCAAAGCCAGAACCGGCAGGAGCAGCAGCAGCCAGAGAAGCTGCGGTTCAGCGAAACGGAAGCTGTTCATAATACCTTTTGCAGATAAACTGCCAATGATGCGCGGCGCGGAAGTTTTCGGCATGACGCGCCGCGCAGCAGAAGCAGGCGGTGCGCTCTGTATCGGCGAAAAATCTTTCGCCCTGATCCGCCGGTCATTGCTCAACTGCGCACCGCCGCGTCATACAGCGCGAGGCGGCTGAAGTCAGCGACTTGAAAAGCTCCGCAACGCCTTGCCGCCGAGATCATCGAGGCGATGCGCTCAGAATTGCCTCAATGCCGAACGCGGCGGCGCGAAAATCTCGGCAGCGGCTTGCCGCCTCAGTCATCAAGGTGACGATGACGGCATTGCTTTGCCGATACAATCAATTTGGCGATGCCGAACGCGGCAGGGCATCTTTCGTCGCTTCAACAAAGGCGCGAAGCTGCGCTGTCAGTTCCGCCATATCTGCGTCGTTCAGCGCGGCTCCGGCAAATTTCGCCGCCTCGCAGAGCGCAAGCCAGGTTTGCAGCTGTTCAGAATGCGCCTGGAGCTGTTTTTCTTCAGAATCAGCAAGCAAACGGATCAGCTCGCCAGCGGTCTGCCGGGAGGCGGCAAGACGGAATCGTTCCTCCAAATAGCGGCGCAGTGTCTGATCAAAGAGCGCGGCAAAGGCGGCACTGTCGTGCGAGTCAATTAAGCCGTCCGCCTGCGTCAGCCGGAGCAGGGCGGTTTCATGAGCCAGCGGCGCGGGCAGCGGCTTCTGCTTTC
The DNA here is from genome assembly GCF_048287365.2 of Candidatus Electronema sp. JC. NCBI lineage: Bacteria > Pseudomonadati > Thermodesulfobacteriota > Desulfobulbia > Desulfobulbales > Desulfobulbaceae > Candidatus Electronema > Candidatus Electronema sp. JC. The sequence goes on from NZ_JBLWEM020000063.1 coordinate 47,575, forward strand.
TTTTCCGCAGATAGAGCGCAAGCAGACCGCCGCCGAGCAGCAGCACCGCGCCTGCCGCAATCGGCCAGCGCGGCCTTGGCTCCGGCAGCGGCAGCGGCGGTTCTATTTCCACTGCCGCCAGCTCATCGTGCAGCGGCGGGCCGGGCTGCTGCGCCGGAAGCGGCGCGGGCAGGAGCAGCAAAAGAAGCAGTATAATACGGCGGCTCATCGCGACGGCCTCCGGCTGCGGGCGCGGAAAAAGCCCATCAGCGGAGCAAGATAGGGCGTGCCGGTGGAAAGCTGGAGCAGATCAACGCCCAGGCCGCGCAGGGCGCGGGCGAAGCGTTCCCGCTGGTCACCGGTCAGATTGGCGTAGGCCCGCCGCGTCCATTCGTCCGAGGTGTTGAGGAGAATCTGCTCGCCGCTTTCCGCGTCCTCCAAGGTGATCCAGCCCGTATCCGGCAGTTCCAGCTCGCGCGGGTCAGTGACGGAAACCGCAATAAGGTCATGGCGGCGCGCTGCGGCTTGCAGTTTGGGCCGCAGCTCTTGCAGCGCGTCGTCGAAATCGCCGGGCAGGCAGAAATCAGAAATGAGGAAAGTCACGCATTTCCTTTTCGCCACCCGGCTGAAGAAATCCAGTGCGCCGCCGATGCTCGTGCCTTTGCCCTGCGGCTGAAAAAAGAGGATTTCCCGGATCACCCGCAGGATATGACTGCGGCCTTTGCCTGCGGGAATGAACAGCTCGGCGAAGTCGGAAAAGAGGAGCAGGCCGACCTTGTCGCTGTTGCGCACAGCGGAAAACGCCAGCACAGCGGCCAGCTCGGCCATTACTTCGCGCTTGGACTGACTGCCGGAGCCGAAGCTGCCCGACGCGCTCAGATCAATCAGGAGCATGATGGTCAGCTCGCGCTCTTCGGTGAACTTCTTCACGTGCGGCACGCCGGTGCGGGCGGTGACGTTCCAGTCAATGGCCCGGATTTCATCGCCCGGCACGTATTCGCGCACCTCGTCGAAATTCATGCCCCTACCTTTGAAAACGGAATGGTAGCTGCCCGCGAGGCTGCTGTCCGCCATCCGCCGCGTGCGCACTTCAATCTGGCGCACCTTTTTTAAAATTTCCCTGACCGCCGCTGTTTCCATAGATTGGTCGAGTTTTGTAAGGGCAATTCATGAATTGCCCTTACGTTGGGTGGATGATCACGGCACCGGCACGGTTTCCAGTAGACGGCGGATGATGTCCTCGCTGCTGATGCCTTCGGCCTCGGCCTCGTAGCTGATGCGGATGCGGTGGTGGAGCACGTCCGGGGCGCAGTTCTTGATGTCATCCGGGATGACATAGCCGCGTCCGTTGAGATACGCCAAGGCGCGGGCGGCGGCTTTAAGGTTAATGGTCGCTCTCGGCGAGGCCCCGGTTTCGATGTAGCCGCGCATTCCCGCGTTGGGGCCGGACGGCTCGCGGGTGCCGCAGATCAGCTCGACGATGTAGTCCTTGATCCGCTCGTCCACATAAATGCTGTCCACAACCCTGCGAGCAGCCAATATCTCCTCCGGCGCGAGGATCGGCGGCATGGCCGCTTTGTCGTCGGCATGATCGAGGAGATCAAGGATGCGCCGCTCCTCCTCGCGGGTCGGATAGCCGACTTTGACCTTGAGCATGAAGCGGTCCACCTGCGCTTCGGGCAGCGGATAGGTGCCTTCCTGCTCAATCGGGTTCTGCGTCGCCAGCACGATGAACAGCTCCGGCAGCGGAAAGGTGCTTTCGCCAATCGTCACCTGCCGCTCCTGCATCGCCTCCAGCAGGGCCGACTGCACCTTGGACGGGGCGCGGTTGATCTCGTCAGCGAGAATCAGCGAGGCGAAAATCGGCCCCTGCTTGACGACAAAGCTGGTGTCTCTGGGATTATATATCTCCGTGCCGATAATGTCCGCAGGCAGCATGTCCGGGGTGAACTGAATGCGGCGGAAGCTGGCCGAGACAGCGGCGGCCAGGGTCTTCACCGCCAAGGTTTTCGCCAGGCCGGGCAAGCCCTCCAGCAGAATGTGCCCGCCAGTGAGCAGGCCGATCAGCAGCCGCTCGACCAGCCGCTCCTGGCCGACGATGCGTTTGGCCATCTCATTTTTCAGCAGTCCGGCCCAAGCCGAGCTGTCGTGCACGGCCCGGCTGATTTCCGCAACTGACAGGCTCTGCTCCGGGGCTGCGCCGCCGCCAACGGTCTGATTCATCGTTCTTCTCTCCTCCTCGTCCCGGCTCAGGCAGCCGGGCGCATTGCTCCGCTCCGGCAGGAAGACTGCCAGAGCAATTGACACGCGCCGCTTTTCGACCTACACTGTTCAGAAATCATATATACTTCCGCGCTGAACACATTGCAACTTCCACCGCACGCTCTGGGCATGGCTTTTTTCGATTTTCTCAAAAAACTGGCAGATTCCGGCGCAAATGACCGGCGCGGGCGGCTGGAGGCCGCCTCATTCCGCCGCGAGGAGGACGAGGCGGAGGACTGCGCAGTTTTAGACAGCATTAAAATCAACGCGGAGCCGCCGCCCGCCGCCGCGCCGGACGTGGCGGTGTCTCCGGCAGCAGCCACCGGACATGCGGTGCCGCCGGAGATGCCGCCCGCGCCAGCCCGGCAGCCTGCGCCCCTGCCGCAGCCCGGCGGCATCTACGCCATGCAGGAGCGCAACGGCGGCCTCTACCGTTTGGTCAAGGTGGTGCATGCCGAGGACGGCATGGTGCATGTGCTCCGCTACGCCGGGCGTTTCCTCCAGATTCCTGAGCAGCTTGAGGAGGAGGAGCTGCATCTGGGCGTGGATGCCATAGACGGCTCTTTCGGCGCGGCGCATCTGCCCATTCCGGCCCAGTCCTTTGCCGTCAACAGCATTCATCTCGCTGACAGCCCGCTGGCGGACGAGGATTTCCACGGCTGGCGGCTGTATGTGGATTCCATTTACGACTGCCTGAGCGAGAGCGCGCCGCCGTGGCTGCGCAAGGCTGGCTCCTACGCTGCCTGGCGCGACGACCGCAACGCTATGGCCGCCTTGGCCGACCGCTATCTGCTCGGCGCGGCCCTGCCCAGAGACAGCAAGAAAGCCCGCTACTGGCTGAACCGGCTCGTCCAGCAGGGCATCGGCCTTGCGCAGCCTGGCGAGCAGGCGCAGGAGGAATATCAGCTGCTCACCGGCGGAGTTTATATCCGCGAGATGGAGGACGGCTGGGCGGTCTGCAAGGTCGTGCTGAAAGACAAGAACGGGGTGCAGCTGCTGATCTGCCCGGCCCGCTTCGAGCAGCCGCCGAAAAAGGCCAATCCGGCCCGGCTGCTGGCGCAGGCTGGCCATGACTTCGCCCACGCCTCCCTCAGCGCGGACAGCTTTCTCAGCCGCTCGGCCTTGTTCATGGGCCTGCTGCCGATCACGCTGGAGGAGTTGCTTTGCTACCGGAAGCATTTGCAGGCCCTCTGCGGCGAAACCGAGCTACGCCCCAGCGCCTTCGAGCTGATTCTGCAACGGGCCGAGGCAGGCGAGGCCGAGGCGCAGATGGAGGCCGCGCAAATTTATCTCAGCGGCGATCCTGAATGGGAAGTGGAGCAGAGCATTGCCGAAGCGGTGACCTGGCTGACCGAGGCCGCCAATCTTGGCCACGGCCCGGCAGCTCACGCTTTGGCGATGATCTGCCGCGACGGAGCAGGCGAGGCAGTGGCGCAGGATGCGCCGCTTAGTTTTGAATGGCTGCTCTACGCCGCCCAATTAGACTATGGCCCGGCCCAGCTGGAGGCGGCGGCCTGCTGTTTGCAAGGCTTAGGCTGCCCGCAAGATCCAGCCTTGGCTCATGCTTGGCTGTCGGTTGCCGCCAGCCATGAGGACAACGGCCTGAGCGAGGAGGAAAAGCAGCTGGCGCGGCAGCAGCGGCAGGATTTGGATGCCCGCCTGCCCGCCGCGCAGAAAGCCAAGGCCCGCGATTATTTCCGCCAGCTTCAGGAATCCTTTGCCGGAGAAGGCGGCTGAGCGGAGCCGAAACCGCCGATGCCTTCGGCTCCGCTCAGGCAGCGGCACGGTCGTTCCTCTCAGACAGCGCGCTGCCCGCTTATGCCGCTTGATCTTTCCGGCGGAGATTTTCCTTTCATACAACCTATCATGACTGACACCGCATTCCCTTCCCGCAGCTATTCCGACGACGTGGCTGTCATCCAGCGCGACGGCCAAACCGTGCTGCTCGTCGGCACAGCGCATATTTCCCGCGAGTCCGCCGATCTGGTCGAGCTGATCATTGAGCAGGAGCGGCCTGACACGGTCTGCATCGAGCTGGACGAGAAGCGCTACAACGCCCTGTCCAAGCCGCAGCACTGGGAGCAGCTCGACCTCAAGCAGATCATCAAGAAGCAGCAGCTTTCCACCTTGATGGTCAATCTGGTGCTGGCCTCCTACCAGAAAAAACTCGGCGGCAAGCTCGGTGTGCAGCCGGGCACCGAGCTGCTGACAGCGGCGAAAACAGCGGAGCGGCACGGCATCCCGATGGAGCTGTGCGACCGCGACGTGCGGATCACCCTGCGCCGGGCGTGGAAGGCCACGTCCTTGTGGAAGAAAGGCTATTTGGTGGCCGCGCTGATCAGTTCGCTCTTTGACGAGACCGAGCTGACCGAGGAGAAGCTGGCCGAGCTGCGCCAGAAAGACGTGCTCTCCGAGCTGATGGACGAGGTCGGCAAGGCCATGCCTGCGGCCAAAGAAGCCCTGATTGACGAGCGCGACATCTTCATGGCTGAGAAAATCAAAGCGGCGGCGGGGAAGCGGGTGGTGGCTGTGGTCGGGGCCGGGCACATGGCCGGGATCACGCGAGCCATGCAGGAGGATAACAGCGGCAGAATGGCGGAGATCAGCACCATTCCGCCGGTGGGCAAGGGCTGGAAAATCCTCGGCTGGTCCATCCCGGTCGCCATTCTGCTCTCCATCGCCGCCATCGGTGTCCGCCAGGGCGCGGGCGAGGCCGGAGCCAACATCCTCTACTGGATTCTGGCCAACGGCATTCCCTCATCCATAGGGGCGATGATCGCTCTCGCCCATCCGGCGACCATCGTCACCGCTTTTGCCGCCGCGCCAATCACCAGCCTGACTCCGGTCATCGGCGCAGGCTATGTCTGCGCCTTTGTTCAGGTGATGACCAATCCGCCGGTGGTGAAGGAATTCGAGACCGTGGCCGCCGACATCGGCACCCTGCGCGGCTGGTGGAGCAACCGCCTGCTCCGCGTCTTCCTCGTCTTCTTGCTCACCGGCTTCGGCTCTTCCATCGGCACTTGGATCGGCGGCTACAAAATTTTCACCAGCCTGTTCGGCTGACAGCTGCTGTTCTCTGCCGAGCCGGCAAGGTTCACGGCTCGCTTTTGGACATCCGTGGCCGAGCAAGGAACGTCCGCAGCTCGGTCACGGATGTTCCCGGTTCAGCCACGGACGTTCTTGGCTCAACCAAGAAGGCTGCTTGTTCGGCCACGAAGGTTGCCTGCCGAGCCGGGAACCTTCCGTGTCAAGCCAAGAAGGTTCTCTGGTAAGCCATGAACATTCCTGGCCGAGCCATGGATGTTCATGGTTGAGCAAGTTCAGCAGCTCTGCCGCCCATAAACATCGTCGAAGCGGACGATATCGTCCTCGCCAAGATAGCTGCCGATCTGAATTTCGATCAGCTCCAGCGGGATCACGCCAGGGTTTTCCAAGCGGTGAACAGTGCCCAACGGGATGTAGGTGGATTCGTCCTCGCGGAGCAGCAGGCTCTGGCCGCCGTTCTCCACCTTGGCCGTGCCGCGCACCACCACCCAGTGCTCGTGGCGGTGATGGTGCATCTGCGAGGAGAGCTGCGCTCCGGGCGAGACCGTGATCCGCTTGATCTGAAAGCGGTCGTGCATCTCCAAGGTGGTGTAGCTGCCCCAAGGCCGGTGCACGGTGCGGTGGGTGCGGAACTCCGGGCGGCCCTTCTCCTTCAGCTTGCTGACGATTTTTTTGATGTCCTGCGAGCGGTGCAGGGGCGCGATCAGCACCGCGTCCGCTGTCTCGATCACCAAGGTGTCGCGCAGGCCGACCGCCGCCACCAGCGTGTCCTCGGAGCGGATCAGACAGTTTTCCACGTCCTCCAACAGCACGTCGCCGCTGACCACGTTGCCGCGCCTGTCCTTGGCCGCCACCTCGTGCAGCGCGCTCCACGAGCCGATGTCGCTCCAGCCGAAATCCGCCTCCACCGCCGCTGCGCAGGCCGTTTTCTCCATCAGGGCGTAATCCACCGATTTAGCCGGCGACTGCTGCATGGCCGCCTCGTCAAAGCGGAAAAAGGCGCCGTCGCTGCGGCCTTTCTCCACGGCAATTTCCATGCAGCGCAATATCTCCGGGGCGTGCAGGCGGAACTCGGCCAGCAGCTTGTCCGCCGGAAAGGCGAACATGCCGCTGTTCCAGAGCCAGCCGCCCTCGGCGAGATACCGCTGCGCCGTGGCCAAATCAGGCTTCTCGACAAAGGATTCAACTTTGCCGTCCGCTGCCCGGCGGATGTAGCCAAAACCGGTTTCCGGGCGGTCAGGGACTATGCCGAAGGTGGTCAGCCAGCCCTGCTCCGCCTGCGCCTGCGCCTTGGCCACGGCGCGGACAAAATCGTCAGGCCGGGCGATGAGATGATCCGCAGGCAGCACCAGCAGGAGGATGTCCTCCTGCGCCTGCTGGCGGGCGAAAAGGGCCGCGCCGCAGACCGCCGGGGCCGTGTCCTTGCCGAGCGGCTCCAGCAGCAGACGGCAGTCCGGGAAGAGCTTCAGCGCGTCCACCTGATTCTTGGTCAGAAAACGGTGCTCCTCGCCGACCACAATGAGCGGCGGCAGCAGGCCCGGCAGCAGGCCGACTCGGATCAAAGTGGTTTGCAGCAGAGTCTGCTCTCCGGTCAGGCAGAGGAGCTGCTTGGGATACAGCTCGCGGGAAAGCGGCCAAAGCCGGGTGCCGGTGCCGCCGGCAAGGATGACAGGCTGAATGCGCATGATTTCAATGAATTCATAAAAAAGGAAAGAAAAAAGGGGGACGCTTGACGCGCCCCCCTCTGATCCGACTCAAACACAGCCGGACTGCCGCTGGCTTTTACTGATAGATGCCCAGCGCCTCAAGGGTTTCCTTGGTCAGTGTGCCGCCGACAGCCAGCCCCTTGTCCTCTTGGAACTTCCAGATGGCCTGCTTAGTCTGCTCATGCAGGGCGCCGTCCGCAGGGCCTGCGGGATAGCCCGCCTGGATCAGGGCAGTCTGCACCTGGCCGATCAGGCTGGTGTAGCTCTTGCCGTCATCCTGGCAGATGGCCTCCTGCCGCCAGACCATAACCGGCTTGCAGGCTTGGACTTTCTGCTGAACGCAGTCATACACCGGAGCGTTCGGCTTGCAGGTCTTGGCATACGAAGGCACTTTGGCCGTGACCATGCCCTTCTTGCCCGGAACTGGGAAGCTCACCGGCTTGCCGGACTCGCAGACGCTCTCCATCACATCAACCTGCTGATAGACCGGAGGCTTGATCATCACCGTGATCTCATCAACGCGGCAGCTCTCAGCAGGCGGCGGCAGCTGCGGCGGAATGCCGATCTCGACATTGTAGGAGACCACAACCGGCGGCATGGTCTGCTGCGTGAAGCGGCAGCCCTTGTCCTTGCAGCGGCTGATGCGGATTCTTTGCCGCTTGCCCGGCTTGATTTCGCTGCACACCGCCGAGCAGTCGGTCATGCCGGAACCATTGGGCGGGCAGGGCGTGGCCTTGCGGTAAAGATGCTCCCACGACGACTGGGCGGGCACCGTGATCCACGCTGTCTCCATCTGGCCGGGCAGTCCGACCGGCTTGGTGTAGGGAACGGCCAGCTGACGAGGCTCAGACCTGTAGCTGGGCCACAGAGTCTGCTCTTTATGCGGGATGCACTTTTTTATTTTCATCTTCCCGTACTCAGCGTCGGCGACCTTCACCCACTTTTGGCCAGCCACCTGCTGCTTGCCGCAGTTGGACGCGGGAATCTTGTATCCATGCGAGGGAGTGCGCAGGAGCACCTCTTTGGAGACCGTTGTGTGGCCGTTCTGATGAACACCCGGAGTCGCGCAGGGCTGGCAGGTGGCCACCGGCTTGCTCACGATTCTGAATTTGGCCGGAATAATGCACTGCGACCAGCACTCGCCGGGTTTGATCGGCGGCGAGCACTGTCCGTCCGGGCAGTCAGACTGCGGACAGACCGGCGGCGGCGGGTTGTAGCACTGCCCGCCTTTGGGCGGATTTTGCGGCGGCAGGCACTGACCGGACCCGCCGGGCCAGCCGCCTTTGTCCTGATACTGCCCGCCGGCAAAATCGTCTTCGATCACTTGCTGCCCTTGGCCGGGAAAAGCCCCCTGCGCCAGTCCTGCCTCAGCCGCGAATCCTATCAGCGCGAAAATCATCGCTCCGGCGGCCAGCCTTCCTTTCCTCATCACTTCCTCCCTCTTCCTTTAAATTTTTCTGATGTGGTCTCAGCAGTCTGGCGGAAGCGCATGGGAATCGAACCCACCTGCCAAGCTGTTCGCCCGGCACACCGGATTTGAAGTCCGGGAGAGCCACCAGCACCCTTTCCGCTTCCGAATCTGCCGCTGCGGCCGGCAGCCTGTCCATTCCGCCCAGCAGCGGCGGAACAGATATGCTCTGCTTCTTATAATAGCTGTTGACCCAAAAAACAACTTTTTTTATAATTCAGACAAATTTTTATATCATCCGGTCGGCCGGCATCCGGCGTTTTCTTCTTAACTGTTTGAAAAACAATCGATCTCTATGCAATGCAAGCAGCTGCTCCGCCTGGTCAAAGAGTGGTACACCCATGTCAGGCAGGAAACAATGGCGCCGGGACGCATGATGCAGTTTGTGGACAGCCACGTCAAAGAATGCAAAGTCTGCCGTGAGGACAGCGGCCTGCCGCGTGAAATTGAAAAAATCAGGGAGCATGTCTTCCCAGAGCTGAAACATGCCAAGGCGGGCCGCGCCACGCAGGATCTCTTCACCCCGGACATTTTCGCTGGCGACGAGCCGGACAACGACCCGCCCGACGACCTGCCTGCGGACGGCCCTTTCTGACTCCTCTCCGCGCTGTCAAGGCCGGGAAAAAAGATTTGACAGTTTTCCCGGCCCGTGCTTGAATACTTCATGCGGCCCGCGCCGCTGCTCCAGTCTGAAGTGTCATTCTGTTCCCCCCATTATTTTACAGTTTTGTCCAACCAATGGCTGCCAAAGCAAAAAATCCAGTCTGGGCTTTTCTCGCCTCAGTGCGGCTGGCCCTGCTCCTCATCGGCCTGCTCGCCTCCACCTCAATCATCGGCACGGTCGTGCAGCAGAACAAAGAGCCGGAGCATTATGTCCAAGCCTGGGGCAAAACCGGCGCGGCGGTGATCGACGCGTTCCATTTCGACGACATGTACAACTCGGTCTGGTTCCTGCTCCTGCTGGGCGCGTTCAGCTTGAACCTGACGGTGTGCAGCATCGACCGGCTGCCGGGCGTTGTCCGTCTCGTGCGCAAGGACAATCTGGAAATCTCGCCGGAGCAGCTGCTGAAGATGAAAATGCAGCGCACGGTTCCGGTTGGCGGCTCCGTCGCTGCGGCGGCGGAGAAGGCTGCGGCTTATTTGACCGGCAAAGGCTGGAAGACCGCCCGCCGGGACAAGGAAGGCGGGCAAATTCTGCTCTTTGCCCAGAAAGGCGGCTGGACCCGCTACGGGGTTTATGTCGTCCACATTTCAATTCTGATCATCCTGCTCGGCGCGGTGATCGGCTCGCCGACCGTGGCCAAAAAAATCCTCAAAAATGAGCAGTTCGCCTTCAAAGGCGGGGTGCTGCTGCCGGAGACCCGCGCCACCAGCCGCATCTTCTCCTATGACGACGAGAGCGAAATTCCCCTCGGCTTCACTGTCCGCTGCGATTTTTTCGACATCCATTTTTATGACAACGGAATGCCGAAAGACTATCTTTCCGGCCTGACCGTGCTGGAGGACGGCAAAGAGGTGCTGACCACCACCATTGAGGTCAACAAGCCGCTGATCTACAAAGGCGTGACCTTTTATCAGTCGAGCTACAACGACATGCACAGGCCGATCATTCATCTGACCAACACCGCGACCGGCAAAAAAATGGTCTTTCCGGTCAATCCGCAGGAATACGATAAAACGCAGAGCTGGCAGGAGGCGGACGGCAGCCAAGGAATGCTGCGCATTCAGTCAGCGGAAAGCATTCCCTCGCCCAGCGGCGCAGGCTCGACCACGAAAATGCAGATATGGCTGATGGACGCGCAGGGGCCGCCTTCGATGTTCAGCATTTTCTACAATCAGCCGGTGATCGTCGAGCGGCCCGGCGCGAAATATGAGCTGCGCATCGGCCCGCATTACGCCACCGGCCTGCAAGTCGCCAAAGATCCGGGTGTCTGGTGGGTTTATGGCGGCTCCGCCCTGATGCTGCTCGGCCTCTGGGTCGCCTTTTTCATGTCCCACCGCAAAATCTGGATCTGCGTCCGGGAGGAGAAGGGCGGCGCGACGGCGGTCTTCATCGGCCAAGTCAACAAAAACAGCCTCGGCTTTGAGAACACGTTCGCCGCGCTGGCCGAAGGGTTCAGCGGGAACCGCCGCTGAACAGCGGTCTTTCCAACAGAACATCACCCACCGAACACGCCATGATCACCAGCTCTCAGCTTTTTGGCCTCACCACACTGGCCTACCTGCTCTCGTCAGCCTGCTATATCGGCTTTCTCGTCTTCCGGCAGCGTAAAATCGGCTTGGCCGGCCTCGCGCTCGCCGCAGCAGGCATCCTCGCCCAGACCGTCGGCCTCGGCCTGCGCTGGCGTGAGTCCTATCAGCTCGGCATCGGCCACGCGCCGCTGACCAACATGTATGAGTCGCTGCTCTTTTTCGCTTGGTGCACAGCGGTCATCTACGTGCTGCTGGAGGTCAAGTTCAAGCATCCGGTGATCGGGGCCTTCGCCATGCCGATCCCGCTCATCACCTTGGCCTACACCTCGTTAGACAAGACTTTGAGCAAGGAAATCAGCCCGCTGATTCCGGCACTTCAGTCCAACTGGCTGATCGCCCACGTCATCACCTGCTTCATCGGCTACGGCGCCTTTGCCGTGGCCGCCGGTTTGGGCAGCATGTATTTGATCAAACATTATTTTTTCAAAAACCGTGACAGCGCGGCGGCGGACAGCGGCGCTCTGCCTGATCTGCGGACGCTGGACGACCTGATTCACAAGACCATTGTTTTCGGCTTCATGTGGCTGACGGCAGGCATCATCACCGGCGCGGTCTGGGCCAACGAGGCTTGGGGCACCTACTGGAGCTGGGATCCGAAAGAGACATGGTCGATCATCACCTGGTTCGTTTACGCTCTGACACTGCACGCCCGGTTCACGCGGGGCTGGAACGGCGCGCGCATCGCCTGGCTGGCGCTGCTTGGTTTTGTTTCCGTGTTTTTCACCTATTTCGGAGTCAACTACTGGCTCTCCGGGCTGCACAGCTACGGGTCCAACTGAAATGGCATTTTCTCCGCTTGACAAAACAAAGCCGCCGCGCTATATCAGGGTGACGTGAAAAAGATTGTCAAACAACGGCTTCCGTTGTCCAATTTTATTGATTTATTCCACATCATCTTTTTTGAAGGAGTTTTGTCATGAAGAAGGCATTCGTTTTCAGCGCAGCTCTGGCTCTGCTCTTTGGCGGCGCAGGCTTTGTTTCCGCCCAGCAGGATCAGGGGCCAGAGCATCTGGTCATCACCGACGGCACTGACTCGTCCGCAAACCCGGCCTATTTTCCGCACCGCGACCATCAGGATCGTCTGAAAGACTGCGGCATCTGCCATCATGGCAAGACTGCGGACGGCAAGCAGGAGAAATATGAGGCTGGCAAAACCCAGCATCTTAAGTGCAACATCTGCCACAACAAGAGCGCAGACGGCATCAGCCTTGAGGGCAAAGCGGCTCCGGTTGTCGGCATCTCCCCGATTCAGCGCGCCGGTCATGGCCGCTGCCAAGGCTGCCATAAAGATCAGAAGAGCACCAAAACTCCTCCAGTCATGCTGATGGCCTGCCCGACCTGCCACACCAAAAAATAAGCTGCTGACATGTCGTGCGAAAGCCGCCTGCAAAGGCGGCTTTTCTTTTTTCCGCGTTCAAACCTTCAAACCTGCTCCGCAGACATCCGGGAGATGTCGCCGACCTGCCGCACCAAGGCGGCTAAGCCGGTGAGCAGATTGAGCCGGTTGCGGCGCACTGCCGGGTTCTCGTCCATGACCATCACCTGCTCGAAGAAGCGGTCAACCGGCTCCTTCATCGCCAGCATGGCGTTGAGGGCAGCGGCGTAGTCGCGCTGCGCCAGCAAAGGATTTGCCTGCGCCGCCACGGCCTTGCAGACGCTGTGCAGCTCTTGCTCCGCCGCCTCAGCCAGCAGAGCTTCCTCCACCGCTGTTTCCTGATTATCCTTGATGATGTTGGCGATGCGCTTGAACGAGCCAGCCAGTACGGCGAATGTCTCGCTGCCGCGCATGGTCTCAAGGGCTTCAATGCGGGATATGCAGTCGGTCAGATCATCAAAAGCAACTGAGGTCGCCGCTTCGACAGCGGCTTGGCTTTTTCCGGCGGCGGTCAGGTCGTTCTCGAAACGCAGGCGGATGAAGGTCAAGGCTTCGGCCAGCGTGTCCTCTTTCGCTTCGATTTTGCCAGCATAAGCGGCCAAAGCCTGCTGCGCCAGCTCGTGCAGCGAAAGGCGCAGGTTGAGGCTGCGGATGATGTTGATCAGGCCGAGCGCCAGCCGCCGCTGGCCGAAAGCGTCTTTGCTGCCCGTGGGCCGCTCGCCGATGGCAAAGCAGCCGATGATGGTGTCAATGCGGTCAGCGATGCCGACCATCGCGCCAAGCAGCGACTGCGGCAGCTCGCCGCCCGCCCGCACCGGAAGATAGTGCTCACGGATCGCATCAGCCACAGCAGGCTTCTCGCCGTCTAACAAAGCGTAGGCGCGGCCAATGATGCCCTGCAAGGTCGGGAATTCGCCGACCATCGCTGTGAGCAGGTCGGCCTTGGCCAGCTCCGCCGCCCGCAGCGCGTCCGCTTTCTGCTCAGGGGCGAGCCGGTCGGCCAGCCAGGCGGTGAGCGCGGCGATGCGCCCGCTCTTCTCGGTCATGGTGCCGAGCTTGTGCTGGAAAACGATGCCGCTCAGGCCGTCAATGCGGCTGGATAGCGGCTTTTTCGTGTCCTCTTTGAAGAAGAAAAAAGCATCTTCCAAGCGGGCGCGAAGAACGCGCTGATGACCGCTGACCGCGAGTTCACGGTCGGCGACGGCGTTGTTGTTGACCGCGACAAAATAGGGCAGCAGCTTGCCGCTTTGGTCGGCAACCGGAAAATATTTCTGATGCTCGCGCATGGAGGTGATCAGCACTTCAGCGGGCAGGGCGAGGAATTTTTCCTCAAAACTGCCGCAGACTCCGTGCGGCTTCTCAACCAGATTGGTGACGATGTCCAGCAGTCCTTCATCAATCAGCGGCTGCGCTTCAGCTCCGGCCTGCGCCAGCACCGCCTTTTTCACCTCCTCAATCACCATGCACCGGCGGGTTTCCATGTCGGCGACGACCGATTTCTCCGCCAGCTTGGTCAAATACTCCTCAAAATTCCGCACCGGAACCGGCTCCGGGCTGAGGAAGCGGTGCCCACAGGTCGTGCCGCAGCCGCGCAGGTCTTCCACAGCAATGGGGATCACCGCGCCGCCGTACAGAGCCAGCAGCCATTGCACAGGCCGGGCAAAGGTCAGTTTGCTGTCCGCCCAGCGCATGGATTTCGGAAAAGGAATGGCGCGGAGCAGCTCCTCCAGCAGGCCGGGCAGCAGCTCGGCGGTTGGACGGCCTTTGATCTCCTCAGCCGCCATCAGGTATTCGCCCTTGGGCGTGGCGATGATTTGCAGCTGCTCAACAGCCACACCCTTGGAGCGGGCGAAGCCGAGCGCGGCCTTGGTCGGCTGGCCGTCCGCGTCAAAGGCGGCCTGCTTGGCCGGGCCAATATGCTCCTGCAAGCGGGCAGGCTGCTCCTCCTGCACCTCGTCCACAGCCACGGTCAGGCGGCGCGGCGTGCCTGCGCTGCGCACCCAGCCGAAGCTCAGGCCGAGTTCGCGAAGTTTGTCCTGGACGGCCTGCTCTAAAAATGCGAGTGCTGGCCGGATGTAGCTGGCCGGAATCTCCTCCGTGCCGATTTCAAATAGAAGTTGCTGTGCCATTGTTGGAATGAATCAAGGGAGGGATTGTGGAATAAGCTGACAGCTCTGCACTATAACGCAAGAGCGGCTTGCTGACAAAGAAAATCAGGTCGCTACGCTGCGCCGAGCAGGCTGCCGGTCTCCTGAATCAGCCGCTGCAGCTCCTCAATTTTGACCGCCGCCTCAGGGCAGCCGTTGTCCAGAACTAAGGCGCGGCGGTACATGATCAGGGCGCGGGTGTGCCACTGGCCGCTCATGTAGCTGCGTCCGGCTGCGCAGAAGCCAAGGCCGGGCCTGCCGGGGAACATGTCCTGAAAGACAGATTCAAGGGTCTCGCCCCACAGGTCTTCGACCATGTCCTCGCGCTCGACTAAAAAGCGGACGAGCAGGTGGTTGCCGGAGAGCACGGGCAGTATGGTGCGGAGCATGTTGCTGGTCTGGCCGAAGAGCATGGCCAGCTGCTCCATCTGGCGCATGACATCCACCGCCACCCGCCGCACCAGCCCTTTGCGGTCAATGACCCGGCGCAGGCGGAAAGCCGAGGCGGCCAGGCCGCTGCTCCAGAAGGCGGCGGAGCCGTAGCTGTTGAGGATCTGCACATCCTCCTTGAGTTTGACCGCCTCATGGAAGATGGAGCCGATCAGCCATTCGATCAGCGAGTCCTCCAGCTGCTGGGCCGGGCCGCCTTCGGGCCAGATCTGCTGGCAGAGGTCGCGCAGCAGCCAGAGCTGGCCTTTTTCTGACTCTGTGCCGACCATCACCGAAAGCTGGTCCCAGATGCTGCATTTCTCGTGGTTCTCGTTGCTGATCAGCAGGCAGCAGGCTTCGCCGCGCCGGGTGGTGCGGCAGTGGCAGTAAGACTGATACAGGGCCTGAAAGGCGGGCATCAGATTGAAGAAATCAGCAAAGACCTGACGGATGAAGAAATCCCGCTGCCGCTCGAACCAGCTGACGCGGAGAGAGCTGCGGAAGGCGGGCGGGAGAAAGGCGGACATCGGCGGTCAGCGCATGGCCTGCCGGTAGAGGGCGAGATAATCCTGCATCACCCGCTCCCACGTGTGCCGCTCGTGAATGCGGGCGACAGCGGCCCGCCGCATGGCATCCAGCCGGGCTGGATCGCTGCGGTGCAGGCCCAAGGCTTGCTGCATGGCGGCGGCCAAGGCTTCCGGCGCGTGTTCCTGATATGCGAAGCCGGTTTCACCGTCCAGCACCTTGACTAAGCCGCCGACGTGATGCGCGACTGGCAGATTGCCGAAGAGCTGGGCGATGTAGTCGGTCAGGCCGCAAGGTTCGTAGAGCGATGGAATGAGAAAGAAATCTCCGGCGGCGTAGATCCGGTTGGCCAAGGCCGGGGCGTATCCTTGGAGGAAGCAGAGCCGCCCGCCGCCCGCCGCAGTCATTTCCTTCAGGTGCTCTTCCAGATATTTCTCGCCGCTGCCGAGAATCAGGGTCTGAAAGCCGGTCTCGCCGGTGGCGGCCAAGAGAATCAGGGCCTTGAGCAAGACATCCACGCCTTTCTGCGCGGTCAGCCTGCCGATGAAGGTAAAAAGCGGCAAGTCCGGCTCAAAGCGCAGACTGCCGTGCTGCGTGACTTTTTCCCAGTTTTGCTCTTCGCCGCAAGCCGCCAGCAGCCGCTCCTTGCAGACGCGCTTGCCGTGCAGCTCGCCAGAAGCCGGATCAAAGGCTGCGTCAAGCCCCAGCTTTTCGGCCTCGCGGGGATTGAAATCCTCCGGGCAGATGCCGTTGGTGATGCCTGCCAGCGTCACGCCCTTGCGCAGAAGATGATGGCCGAGCCAGCCGGTGCGGCTATCCTCCTCGCTTTTTTGCAGCTCGCGGGCGTAGTTCTCGCTGACGGTGTTCATCACCGCATAGCCAGCAGCGGCGGCAAAGGGATCGAAGCAGCTGTTGAAAATGCCGGAGCGCACAACCGAAGGCGGCAGGCCGGTGACAGCCTCGGCGAATTCGATATCCGCCACCTCCTGATGATAGCCCATGCCCGCGTTGTGGATGGTCACTGCCGCGCCGGTGCGGCAGAACCAGTGCCGCCAGCCCTCGTTTTCGCGCATCATCGCGGGCAAAACAGCGGCATGGCCGTCGTGGCAATGGATGATGTCCGGGCGGAAATCAAGCAGAATCAGCAGCTCCAGCGCGGCCTTCTGGAGGAGGATGTTCATGGCGAAGTAGTCAAAATGCCCGGCCCCGGCCTGCTGCCAGCTCTTCTGCGCCTCCTCCTCGGCAGTGTAGGTGTAGACCCCGTGCTTTTCGGCAAAGCGTTTGGAGTCGAGCAGATAGACGGTCACGCCTCGGATCTGCCGCTGCCAGACGCTGACTTCCTCGCGCCGCTCCCGGCCCGGATAGTTCATGTCCACCTCGAAGCTGAAGGTCGGCGTTCCGGCGGCCTCGCGGCAGGGACAGGGCAGCGGCAGCCGCTCGAAGCCCAGCGCGGCGGCATCCATGAAGCCGTAGAGCGGCAGCGCGGCTCGCACGTCGCAGCCGCCGTGCTGCGCCAATGCCTCGGCGAGCTGACGGCAGACATCCTTCACCCCGCCCGCTCCGGCCAGCCCCTCGTACTCGCGGCTGACCATCAGGATGCGCTGCGCTCTTCGTTCTTCCAGTGGATTCATGGTGTTCTTCTTTTCCGGGTGATTTTGCCTGTCAGTCTGACTAAGCAGGTTGAATGACCTTGGCGGCTCAGTTTCCCGTGAGCAGCTCCTCGCGGTGCAATTTCACAAATTCATCGAGATCCGCCCGCCAGTCCTGCATGACATTCAGCCCATGCTCTTTCAAGCGGCGGTTCTCAAGGATGGAGTTGGCGGGCCGCCGGGCCGGAGTCGGATACTCCGCCGTCGCGCAGGGCGTGATGTCACATGCAATCTGCATGGCTTCCAAAAAATACTTCGCCCCCTCGAACCACGTGCAATGCCCTTCCGCCGTGGCATGAGCAATGCCGGTCAGGCCGCAGTCCAGCAGCCGCTCAATCTGCCTAGCCAAGGTCATCGTCCAGGTCAGTGAGCCATGCTGGTCGTTAACCACTTTAAGTGGGCGTTTGGCCCGCGCCAGCCGCAGCATGGTCTTGAGGAAATTGTTGCCGCCGATGCCGTAGAGCCAGGCCGTGCGCAGGATGAGGTGATTTTCCAGCCGCTCGGCAATGGCCTGCTCGCCTGACAGCTTGCTTCTGCCGTAGGCGGAGACTGGGCCGACTGGATCGCTTTCCAGATATGGTTCCGGCACAGGTTTCGCGCCGTCAAAAACGTAATCGGTGGAGATGTGAATCAGGCGGCAGCCGAACTCGGCGCAGGCATCGGCGATATGGGCCGGGCCGTGCGCATTGACCGTCATGCAGCACTCAGTCTCGCTCTCGCAGGCATCCACCGCCGTGTAGGCCGCGCAGTTGATCAGCACATCAGGCCGGACGCATTCCACCGCCCCCCGAACCATCTCCGCGTCGGTGACGTTGAGCTGCCGCGAGGTGAGGGCGCAGATTTCGTGCCGATCGAGCATCAGCCGCACGCAGTCCTGGCCGAGCTGCCCGCCCGCGCCGGTTATCAGCAGTTTCATAGCGGCGCGCCTCCTTCCTTGAGGATGGACATCAGATATTGGCCGTACTGATTCTTCAGCATCGGCGCGGCGATGCGCTCCACCTGCGCCGCGTCGATCCAGCCCAGCCGCCAGGCGATTTCCTCGATGCAGGAAATCTTCAATCCCTGCCGCTCCTGCACTGCCTGCACGTAGCTGGCCGCCTGCTGCAAGGACTCGTGCGTGCCAGTGTCTAACCAGCAGAAGCCGCGCCCCAGCAGCTCGACTTTCAGCCGCTCCTGCCGCAGATACGCGCTGTTGACATCGGTGATCTCCAGCTCGCCCCGCGCCGAGGGCGTGATGGACGAGGCGATCTCCACCACGCTGTTGTCGTAAAAATACAAGCCCGGCACGGCATAGCGCGACTTCGGCTTGGCAGGCTTCTCCTCGATGCCGATCACCCGCTGCTGCGCGTCAAACTCCACCACGCCGTAGCGCTCCGGGTCTTTGACTAAATAGCCGAAGATGATGCCGCCTTCGCCGTTCTTCAGCTTGCTGCACCGCTTGACAATCTCCTGAAAGCCGGGACCGAAGAAAATGTTGTCGCCCAGCACCAGCGCGACCGACGACCTGCCGATGAACTTTCTGCCGATGACAAAGGCCTGCGCCAGCCCCTCCGGCTTGGGCTGCTCAGCGTAGGAGATGTGCAGGCCGAGCTGGCTGCCGTCACCGAAAAGCTGCTCGAAGCGGGGCAGATCCTCCGGCGTGGAGATGAGCAGGATGTCCCGGATTCCGGCCAGCATCAGCACGGAAAGCGGGTAATAAATCATCGGCTTGTCGTAGATCGGGATGAGCTGCTTGCTGATCACCTTGGTCAGCGGATATAAACGGGTGCCTGAGCCGCCCGCGAGGATGATTCCTTTCATGCCTTTGCCTTGAACCGCCTTGCGGCGGCATTTGCCGCTTGCCTGCGCGGTGAATTGGTGATTAAATGAAACGCTCCGGCATTTGTCAGTATAACGTGTCTGCCGCGCTTGTTCAAAAATTATTTCCGCTGAGGTTATTATGTCGGCACCGTTGAAATGTTTCACCGCCTACGATGTCCGGGGCCGCGTGCCCGAAGAGCTGAACAGCGGGATCGCCGCTCGCATCGGTCTCGCCTTCTGCCGCCAGATCGGGGCGCGCAAGGTGGTGATCGGCCGCGATGTCCGCCTGTCGAGCGCGGAGCTGGCTGAAACCCTCTGCCAGACGCTGGTGCGGGCGGGCGTTGACGCAGTGGACATCGGCCTCTGCGGCACGGAAGAGGTCTATTTTGCGGCCTTCAAGGGTGAGGCCGAGGGCATAGACGGCGGCATCATGATCACCGCCAGCCACAATCCGGCGGAATGGAACGGCATGAAGTTTGTCCGCCAAGGGGCGCGGCCCATCTCCGCTGACTCCGGCCTGCTCGAAGTCGCGGAGATGGCCGCCTCGTCCGACTGGTGGCGCGATGCTCTGCCGGAGCGGCCGGAGCGGGTGGGCCAGCACATCAAACTGCCGAACAAACATCAGTACATTTCCCGCCTGCTTGCCGCAGTGAAGAGCGAGAGCCTTCGTCCGCTGCGCATCGTCGTCAACGCGGGCAACGGCTGCGCCGGGCCGGTGATTGATCTGCTGGAACGGCATCTGCCCTTTACCTTTATCAAAATCAATCATCAGCCTGACGGCAGCTTTCCCAACGGCGTGCCCAATCCGCTGCTGCCGGAAAAGCGGGAAGACACCGCCCGCGCCGTCCGCGAACATCATGCTGATCTTGGCATTGCTTGGGACGGCGACTGCGACCGCTGCTTCCTCTTCGACGAGCGGGGCGGATTCATAGAAGGATATTACATCGTCGGCCTGCTGGCGGCGGCGATGCTGCAACTGCATCCGGGCGCGACGATTCTGCACGATCCGAGGCTGATTTGGAACACGCAGGAAATGGTCGCGCAGGCGGGCGGCAAAGCGGTGATGACCAAGACCGGCCACGCCTTCATCAAGGAGGCCATGCGCCGGGAAAATGCGGTCTATGGGGGCGAGATGTCAGCGCATCATTATTTTCAGGACTTCGGGTATTGCGACTCCGGGATGCTGCCGTGGCTGCTCATCTCCCAGCTCATGAGCGAGACCGGCAAGCCGCTCTCCGCCTTGGTCGAGGAGCGGATGCGGGCCTTTCCGGTCAGCGGGGAGATCAACTCCACAGTCGCCGATCCTGACGCGGTGATCCGCTTGATCGAGGAGCGGTATGCCGACGCGGAGAAGGATTACACGGACGGCCTGTCGGCTGCGTATCCGGGCTGGCGTTTCAATCTGCGCAAATCCAACACGGAGCCGGTGCTGCGCCTCAATGTGGAAACACGCGCGGACGAGCGGCTGCTGCGGGAAAAGACCGCCGAGCTGCTGGAGCTGATCCGGGCCGCATAAATCAAGGAAACCGCCATGCTTCAGAAACTGCTTTTCGTCCTCCTGCTGGCCTGCTCCGCCGCCGCTTCTGCCGAGCCGCTGCCGGTGCTGGTCTCGATTGTCCCGCAGAAATGGCTGGCCGAGCAGGTCGGCGGCAGCCATGTCAGCGTCCGCGCCCTGCTTGACAAAGGCCAGGATCCGCACGGCATCCAGCCTACGCCGGAGCAGATGACGGCCCTGTTCCGCGCCAAAATATATTTTTCCATCGGCTTGGAGTTCGAGCGCGAGCTGCTGGATAAGGTCAGACAGTCGGCTGACGGGGTGCGGGTGGCGGATGTGTCCGCCGGAATCAAAAAAATCCCCATGACCGGGCATGATGATCACGGCCATGACCACGGCGGCAGCGGCCTTGATCCCCATATCTGGCTTGATCCGCAGAATCTTCAGCAGATGGCGGCAAACATGGCTGCCGCGCTGCAAGAGGCTGATCCGGCCAACGCCGCAGCCTATGCAAATAATTTGCAGACCGTGACCGCCAGTCTGGCCGCTTTGGACGAGGAGCTGAAGACCGCGCTTGCGCCGTTCAAAGGCCAGACTTTTCTTGTCTATCATCCGGCCTTCGGCTATTTCGCCCAAGCCTGCGGCCTGCGCCAGGAGGCGGTGGAGACGGGCGGCAAATCGCCCTCGCCCCGGCAGCTCCGATCCTTGATCAGCGCAGCAAAAAAGGAAAAGGCAAAAGTGGTCTTTGTCCAGCCGCAGTATGACCGTAAGAACGGAGAGACTGTGGCCAAGGCCATTGGCGGCAGAGTGGCTGTCCTTGATCCGATGGCTGAAAACGTGCCGGAAAACCTGCGCTTCATGGTCAAGGAAATCAGCGCGGCTTTGAGCAAAAAAGAATGAGCGAAGCCGTCATCGAAATCCGCGATCTCCGCTTTTCATACAGTCACGATATCCCGGTTCTGTCAAATGTGAGCTTGGACATCTGGCCGCAGGACTCGGCCTGCATTGTCGGGCCAAACGGCGGCGGCAAGACCACGCTGGTCAAGCTGATGCTCGGCCTGCTGGAGCCGGACAGCGGCAGCATTCGCATCGGCGGCCAGACCCCGGCAGATGCGCGGACCCGGATCGGCTATGTGCCGCAGTACGCCCGCTACGATGCCTGCTTTCCCATTTCCGCGCTGGAGGTGGTCTGCATGGCCCGGCTTGGCGGCACGTTCAGCGGCAGATACACAAAGCAGGACAAGCAGGCGGCG
Organism: Candidatus Electronema sp. JC; assembly: GCF_048287365.2. Classification (NCBI taxonomy): domain Bacteria; kingdom Pseudomonadati; phylum Thermodesulfobacteriota; class Desulfobulbia; order Desulfobulbales; family Desulfobulbaceae; genus Candidatus Electronema; species Candidatus Electronema sp. JC. Next base: position 68,961 of record NZ_JBLWEM020000063.1, read on the forward strand.
ATGGACGCGCTGGCGGCGGTCAGCTTGGCTGATCTGGCGCGGCGGCCTTTTTCCGCCCTCTCCGGCGGACAGCGGCAGCGGGTGCTGATCGCCCGCGCGCTGGCCTCAGGCGGCGACATCCTCATTCTTGATGAACCCACGGCCAGTCTTGACCGCGAGTCCGAGCAGCAGCTCTTAGCACTGCTGGCCGAGCTGAACAAGGAGCGCATCGTCCTGATGGTGACGCACGAAGTGGGCTTTTCCTCGACCTTTTTCAAACGGATCATCTGCGTCAACAATCAGGTTTATGTCCACCCGACCAGTGCGCTGACCGGCGAGCTGATCCGCGAGATGTACGGCGGCGACCTGCGCATGATCCGCCACGACCACCGCTGCTGCCCCGGAGGGCACGAGCATGACTGAGCTGTTCGCCGCCCTGACCGACCCTGATCTGCCGTTCCTCCGCTACGGCCTGCTCACCGGCCTTTTAGCCTCAATTTCCTTCGGCATCATCGGCACTTTTGTCGTGGTGCGGCGGATCAGCTACTTGGCCGGGGCCATATCGCACTGCATTCTGGCGGGCATCGGCGGCGGGCTGTACTTGCAGACTGTGGCCGGGATTTCTTGGTTCACGCCGATGCAAGGGGCAGTGATCGTCGCCCTGCTTTCGGCGGTGATTCTCGCTCAAGTCAGCCGTCACGCCGGGCAGCGCGAGGACTCCATCATCGGCGCGCTCTGGTCGGGCGGGATGTCCATCGGATATCTCTTCATCGCCAAAACACCCGGCTACTTTGACCCCAACTCCTATCTCTTCGGCAACATCCTCCTGATCACCAAGCAGGACATCTTCTTTGTCGCCGGACTGGACATTCTCATCCTCGCCGTGGTCTGCCTCTTCTACAACAAACTGCTGGCCCTCTGTTTTGACGAGGAATACGCCTTCCTCCGGGGCGTGCGGACACAATGGCTGCATCTGCTCCTGCTCTGCCTCACCGCTCTGACCATTGTTCTGCTGATCCGCATTGTCGGCATCATCATGGTCATCGCCCTGCTCACCCTGCCTGCGGCCATCGCGGGCAATTTCGCGGCCAGCATCCGCCAGATGATGCTCATCGCCACCGCAGTCTGCGCGGTCTTCATCACCGCCGGGCTGGGCGCGAGCTTCTATCTCGACCTGCCCAGCGGCTCGGTGATCATCCTCATCGCCACCGGGGCGTATCTGCTCAGTCTGTTTTTGGACCCGACAGGGAAAAGCGGCTCGTCTTCCGGCGGAAGATGAGCTGAAGAAAAGACTTGAAGGTTTTGGAAAGTTCCTATAGACTGAGGGCGGAAGCTGGAGGGAGTCTTTTGTTGTCTGCCGCATCTATGAGGAGAGAGAGAATGAAGGCACGGCATTTTTTCACTGTTTCAGCCGCCGTCATGCTGAGCGGCTGCCAGATCTGCACCGACTGCGAGCCGGTTGACTACGTGTTCGACGAACCGAATATTGTTTATGGCGACACTTTTTATCTTGATGAAGGTTCTGATGTCTTCACAGAAGATGTCATCGTCGGCGATGATGTCTGGACAGCAGGAGAGACATGGACAGAGGATGTGACGGTGGATTACATCCCCGATTCATCCTATCGGTATCAATATTATTATTCCGCGCCGACGCAGAGTTACAGGCCGCAGTGGAATGTTTTCAGCAGGCAGCGGCCATACTCAGGCCCGCCGTTCACCACGCCGCCGATGCAGCCTGTTCCGTATCCGACTGAAACCTACTATCCGTTCAAGCGCCCCTCACCCGGAGTGTACACGCCGTGGCGGAGCACCTATTATAATAATTACTCGGTGCCGACGTACCGCCCCATGCCGTATTTTTATTAAGCGCGAAGCGGCAGGAGGCGTTCTCCATCAACCTTCATGCGGAGAAAAAAATCATGAAGAAAAAAATGCGGCTTTTGTTCGCCTCGCTGGCTGCGGCGGGCTTTTTGAGCGGCTGCTACTATTATCCGCCGCCGCCTCCAGGGCCGGGACCGGCTGTGATTCTGCCTGCGCCGCACCCGCTGCCGCCGCCGCACATCGTCGTTCCGGCACCTCCTCCTCCCCCGCCGCCCGTTTTTTTCCACCCATGACGGACGGCGGCGGAAAAAATCCAGCACCGCTGCCGAACAATGGACTGTTTCGGCAGGCCGTCCGTCGGCTTGAGCGTCCCCGCTGACGGGATTGGTGTCAGCGTCTGTTGTTTCCTCATGCACATAAGAAGGAGAAAAACATGAAAAAAGTTCTGACACAACTGCTGGTGCTGGCAGCGGCTCTCAGCTTCCTCGGCGGCTGCTGCGTGCTGCCTCCGCCCCCGTATCCTCCGCCTCCGCATCATTACTGATCTGAGCGGAGCCAAAAGTTCCTTTACCTCATAACCTATAACAGGAATCGCTATGAAAAACCTCATGAAAGTGACCCTCACACTGCTGGCCGCCCTCTGTCTCCTTTCCGCCTGCATGGTGCATCCTTATGACCACCACCGCGATCGTCGCGACGGCGGCGGAAAAGGTCAGTATCAGAACCGGTAAAATTTTTTTTCAGCAGGATTCTTTTTTAAATAAAAAAGAATCCTGTTCTGCCGCGCAAACAATGCCGCCTTCTTTCAGCTTCGCAAGAAAAGGCGGCATTATTTTTTCTCCTTGCTTGACAGCATATAGTTCTTCTGTGCTATAATGGAGATTATTTTATCTGCGCCGATAAAAAAGCCGGTCAGATTCTCTGACCGGCATCAGCCCAGCTTTTATTTCAAGGAGAACACCATGAGAAAAGGAATTATCAGAACTATTGCCGGGGCCTGCCTGCTGGCTTTGGCCGCCGCGCCTGCCGTCTTCGCCACACCCTTGACCGCAGATCAGGCTTTGGCGAAATTGAAAGAGGGCAACGAGCGCTTTGTCAGCGGCAAATCCATGCACCCGCACAGCGATGCGGCCCGGCTGATTCAGGCAGGAACGGAAAATCAGGGCGATCATGCCTATGCGACCATTATCTCCTGCTCAGATTCGCGGGTGCCGGTTGAGCGTCTTTTTGACGCAGGCATCATGGACCTTTTCATCATCCGCGTGGCCGGCAATGTGATTGACACCGACGAGGCCGGCTCGATAGAGTACGGTCTGGCCCATGTCAACACCCCGGTTTTCCTCGTGCTGGGCCATACCCAGTGCGGCGCGGTCACAGCGGTCACAGCGGCTGTGACTGGTCATGGCCATGCGCTGGAAATCAACATTCCGCCGCTGGTGGACAACATCGAGCCTGCGGTCAAGCGGGCGATGGAGCTGAACCCCAAGGCCAAAGATGCCAAGGACATTGTTCCGGCGGCCATTGTTGAGAACGTCTGGCAGGGTGTGACCGATCTCTTCATGCGGAGCGCGAAAGTGCGCGAAATGGCCAAGGAAGGCAAAGTGAAGGTGGTCGGCGCGATGTACGACGTGGGCACCGGCAAGGTGGACTGGCTGCCGGAGGATAAAGTGGCCAGCATTTTAGCTGAAGTGGAGAAAAATCCGGCCCGCCAGATGCAGGCTATGGCTGGCGGCGGCCATGACGAAGGTCACGGCGAGAAGAAGGAGAAGGAAGGCAAAAAGGGACACTGATTTCTTCCTGCTCTGACTGAATAAGGCCGGACGCGCAGAAGCTGCGTGTCCGGCCTTATTTTTTGCGGGCAATCAGAAGCTGCCCAGACCCAGCACGTCAAACATGGTGTACAAACCTTTGGGCTTATCCGCCACCCAAGCCGCAGCCAAGGCCGCGCCGCGCGCGAAGTTGTCGCGGCTGTGGGCGCGGTGAGTGATCTCAATCCGCTCGCCCGCGCCCGCGAAATAGACGGTGTGCTCGCCGACGATGTCGCCCGCCCGCACGGTCTGAATGCCGATTTCCTTGTCCGTGCGCTCGCCGATCATGCCGTGCCGCTCATACACGCCGACCTCGGCCAGATCGCGGCCCAAGCCTGCGGCGGCCATCTCGCCTAAGCGGAGCGCGGTGCCGGAGGGCGCGTCCTTCTTCATCCGGTGATGCGCCTCGACAATCTCCACATCGTAGGCATCGCCGAGCACGGCGGCGGTTTTCTCCACTAATTTGAAGAGGACGTTCACGCCCACGGCCATGTTCGGCGACTGCACGCAGGGGAAATGCCCGGCGGCAGTCTCGCGCAGCACAACGAGGTTGTCGGCGGTCAGGCCAGTGGTGCCGATCACCATCGCCCGGCCATAGTGGGCCGCAATTTTGATGAATTCCATCGTGGACTTGTGGAAGGTGAAGTCAATGATGACCTCGCCCTGCTCAATCACCGCTTCCAAGCCCGCCGCGATTTTCACGCCGTTTGCGCCGAAGCCCGCGACTTCGCCCGCATCCTTGCCCACAAAGGGGCTGTCGGCCTGCTCAAAGGCCGCGCTCAAGGTCAGGCCGGGGTGCTGCCGCACCATGTCGCAGATGCGGCGGCCCATGCGTCCGGCTGCTCCGGCTACAATTACTTTAGTCATAATTTTTTTTTCGTGTGCTGATTCCTGAGGCGCCCTTCACGTTCCGCCTTTTGACAAAGGCAGTTCAGTATAAACTTGGAACTGCCTTTGTCAACTGGAAAAATTCATCAGGCCGCCAAAGCCGGCTCAGAGCATTTTCCTCGCCTTGGCGATTCCCTCCGCCAGCGTGCGGGAAAACTCTACTTTTCCTGACTTCTTCCGCAGCCCGGCCCGGCGCAGCTTGAGGATCATCTGCGGCTGAAGGCCGCTGACGATCAGCCCCACTCCGTTTTTTTGCAAATTCCGGCTGATGGACTCCATCGCCACGATAGCGCTCATGTCAATCATGTTCACCTTGCTCATGTCCAGCACAACTGCGCGCACATCGGGCGTGACAGAGGTGATGTTCTTCATCGCCTTCTGCGCCGAGCCGAAGAAAAGCGGCCCGTTGATGTCGTAGACCGCGACGGACGCGGGCAGCTCGCCCAGCTCGGCGCGGCCTTGAACTTTAGTCGCGGTGGTCAGGCTGATGCTGCGCTGGATGAAGAGAATTGCGGCCAGACTCATGCCCACGCCCACGGCAATTGCCATGTCGAAGAGCACGGTCAGCGAAAAACAGATCAGCAGCACGGCCACGTCGCTGCGCGGCGCGACTTTGACGGTGCGGATGAAGTGTTTGGTCTCGCTCATGTTCCACGCCACCATGAACAGCAGGGCGGCCATTGAGGCCATTGGAATGCGGGACAGCAGCGGAGCGATCAGCAGGATGGAGAGCAGAACAAAAATGCTGTGGACTGTCGCGGCCAAGGGTGTCCGTCCGCCCGCCTTGATGTTGGTCGCGGTGCGGGCGATGGCGGCGGTGGCCGGAATTCCGCCAAAAAATGGCGCGATTATGTTGCCGATGCCTTGACCGATCAGCTCGTCGTTGGAATCATGCTTGTGACCGGCGCTCATGCCGTCAGCGATCACCGAGCAGAGGAGCGATGTGATCGCGCCGAGCACAGCGATGGCGATGGCCGACGGAAAAAGGGTGTGAATCATTTTCCAGCTCAGGCCGACCGGCAAGCCGTCCGCGCCGGGCAAATTCCAAGGCCAGTCAAAGCTGGGCGCGAAGGGCGGGATGCCGTTGCCGACAACGCCTTGCAGCTCAAAATGAAAGCGGCTGCCGATGGTCGCGACGGTCAGCTCCGGACTGACCCTGCTGCACGCCCAGGCGGCGATGGAGCCGAGAATCACCGCCGCCAGATGGCTCGGCACCCGCGAGCGGAACCGCCGCCAGAGCAGCAGCGTGGCCAAGGTCAGCAGGCCGATGAGAAAATCAATCAGCCTGAAGGTGGGCGCAGCTTGAACAATCGCGCCGAGCTGCTCAAGATAGTGGCCGTCCACCGGCGCGACAGTCAGGCCGAAAAAATCTTTAATTTGAAACGTGGCGATGATCACGGCGATGCCGGAGGTGAAGCCGAGCGTGACCGGATAGGGCACCACCTCAATCAGGCTGCCGAGCCGGGCCATGCCCATGCCGATCAGCATGATGCCCGCCATCAAGCCGCTGAGAAGCAGGCCGCCGAGGCCGAACTGGTGGACTATGGGCAGCAGGACAACGACAAAGGCGGCGGTCGGGCCGGAGATGTTGATGGTCGAGCCGCCGACCAAGGAGCTGACTATGCCCGCGACAATGGCGGTGTAGAGGCCGTGCTGCGGGGCCACCCCGCTGGCGATGGCAAAAGCCATGGAAAGCGGCAGGGCGACGATGCCGACGGTCAGACCGGCCAGCACGTCAGCTTGAATGTCCGCAAAGGAGGGTTTCGCTTTGACGGTCTGGTTGAGAGCTGCAAACATGGTTTTCCTTTCCTCAAAATTTTGGGCGGGCCGGAACGGGGCCGCTCTGATCATGCGGAAAGGTTTTGAAATATAGCGCGGTTTGCCAGTCTGTAAAGAGGGATGTGCGAAAAAAGCGCAGGGCGGAAAAAGACGGAGGATTGGGCTTGCAAAAATGCTGTTCCGTTTTTAAAGTAGGGCGTTTTTTTGAACATGTCATCGCATCCTCCAACCTTCAACCAACCAGTTACAGCTATGGCGCTGATCGTGCAGAAATTCGGCGGGACCTCGGTGGGTTCCACGGAAAAGATAAAAAATGTGGCCAAGCGGGTGCTGCGTTATCAGCAGCAGGGTCACCAAGTGGTCGTGGTGCTGTCGGCCATGTCCGGCCAGACCGACCGGCTGCTGGGCTGGGCCGGGGAGATGCAGCGGCTGCCTGACCTCCGCGAGACCGACATGCTTTTAGCCACCGGCGAGCAGGTGACGATTGCCCTTTTCGCGATGGCGATGAAGGAGGCAGGCTGCGACGCAGTCTCGCTGCTCGGCGATCAGGTGCGGATACTCACCGATGCCATGCACACCAAGGCCCGCATCCGCGAGATCGAGACCGGCCTGATCCGCAGGCATCTTGACGCAGGGCGGGTTGTTGTTGTCGCCGGCTTCCAAGGGGTCACGGCGGAGGGCGAGATCACCACGCTGGGCCGTGGCGGCTCCGACACCACCGCCGTGGCGCTGGCCGCCGCGCTCAAGGCCGACAGCTGCGAGATTTACACTGATGTTGAGGGCGTGTACACCACCGACCCCAACATCTGCGCTCAGGCGCGCAAAATCAAGATGATCACCTATGACGAAATGCTGGAGCTGGCCAGCCTCGGCGCCAAGGTGCTGGAAATCCGCTCCGTGGGCTTGGCCAAACGCTACAAGGTTCCGCTGCATGTTCGTTCCACTTTTTCAGAAAACGAAGGCACTTGGGTCGTCGAGGAGGACAGACTTATGGAGTCCATGCTGGTCTCAGGCATCACCTACAGCAGAAAGGAAGCGCGCATCACCATCAAGGCTGTGCCGGATCAGCCCGGCGTTGCGTCAAAAATTTTCCTGCCCATCTCCAACGCGGGCATTTTGGTGGACATGATCCTTCAGAACACGCGGGAAGGGCAGCTGACTGACATCACCTTCACTGTGCTGCGGACAGATTATCTGCGAACTATGGAGATTCTGAAGCAGACAGCAGCGGAAATAGGAGCGGAGTCAGTGAGCAGCGACGAGTCCATCGCCAAGATTTCCATTGTCGGCGTGGGAATGCGCAATCACTCCGGCATCGCCTCGACCATGTTTCAGGTCATGGCCAATGAGGGCATCAACATCATGATGATCGCCACCTCGGAGATCAAGGTTTCCTGCATCATCGCTGAAAAATACACCGAGCTGGCAGTGCGTGCGCTGCATTCGGCCTTTGCCTTGGACAAGGTGAATCAGCCGACTGAGGAATAACGGTTTGTCCGGCGGGGCTTGTCCGACGGGAAATAATTTGACAGCCCCGCCGCCGCTGAGTAAAATAAAAAATTTCAATTCACGACGGCGGCCTCTGTCTGCCCGTATTGTGCACACCGCAGCTCTCCCTGTCCATGAAAACATTGCCCGTGCAGCGGGATTTCTGAGAAAGGCGGCAGGACAGCGGCGGGCGCAGGCCCGGAACATTCAACATCAGCATCAGGAACCCAGATCATGAGCAAGAGAACATTTCAGCCCAGCAATATCAAACGCGCCCGCACTCACGGCTTCCGCGCCCGCATGAGAACTCACTCCGGCCAGGCCGTGATCAGACGGCGGCGGGCCAAGGGACGGAAGCGGCTCTCCGCCTGATCCGCATGAAACGCTTCGCTCTGCCCAAATCCAGCCTGCTCAGGAAGAGCGGAGAGTTCAATCTGGTTTACCGGCAGGGCAGGCGGCTGCGCGGGCCAGGTTTCCTGCTGGTCTGCTGCGGCAGCGGCCTGCCGGGCAGCCGCCTTGGCATCAGCGTTCCGGCCAAAACCGGCGGCGCAGTGCGCCGCAACCGGATCAAGCGGCTCGTCCGCGAAACCTTCCGTCTGCACCGGGACATCTTTCCCAGCTCCAGCGACATCGTTTTCGCGGTGCGGCCTGAATTCACCCTTGATGGCCTGAACGAGGTGCGGGCGGCGGTGGCGGAGCTGACCGGCCTGCCGGAGCGGCACGATGCGGCAGCGGCCTGAATCTGGCCGCCGCAGTCTGGCAGCGCGAGGCTGCCTGCTGCTGGTGCGGGGCTATCAGCTCTGCATATCTCCGCTCTTTCCGCCTTGCTGCCGCTACATCCCCACCTGCTCTGAATACGCGGTGCAAGCACTGACCCGCCACGGCGCAGCGCGGGGCAGCCTGCTGGCCTTGCGGCGCATCCTGCGCTGCCATCCCTTCGCCGCAGGCGGCTATGATCCGGTTGAATAACGCCGCAGAACCGCCGCTGTTCCGCCGGACCTTTCCTTTTCAACCGACACAACACAACAATGGACACCTACCGGGCCATACTGGCCATCATTCTTTCCATGCTCATCCTGCTGGGCTGGCAGTATTTATTTCCGCCGCCCAAGCCGGTCGCGCCTCTTGAGGGGCAGCAGCGGAGCGCAGCCCAGTCCGCCGCAGTTCCGGCGCAGCCGCAGGAGCAGGCAGCGTCCATGCCCGCCGCAGCGCAAGTAGCAGTCAATGCCGACGCACGCGAGATCAACGTGGAAACCCCTCTTTACAAGGCGGTCTTCTTCGAGCAGGGCGGCGGCCTGAAGAGCTTCATTCTCAAGAATTACCGCCAGGCGCGGGATAAAAACGCGCCGCCGGTGGAGCTGATCACGGTCAGCAATCCGGCGGACTTGCCGATGACCTTCACTCTGGACGGCGGCGCGGCTCAGGAGCTGCCGCTCTTCAAGGCGGAGAAAACAGCGGTCAGCCTCACGCAGGGCGACAGCAGCCTGATGCTGCGGGCTGAGCTGGCTGGCGGCCTGCGCATTGAACGCAAGCTGACTTTTCATGCCGACAGCTACCTGATCGGCAGCGTCACCACCGTGAGCAACAGCGGCGCAGCTCCGGCGCAGCTGCTTCCGGCCCTGTCCATGAGCAATGGGCCGTTCACCGCCGGGGCCAGCAACGGCCTTTTCAGCGGCCCCACGGTCTATGTCAACAAACAGCTCCGTGAAATCGCGCTGAAAGAGCTGGCGCAAGGGCCGCTGCTGGTGCAGGGCGAAGTCGGCTGGGCCGGGCACATGGACAGCTATTTCATGCTCACCCTGCTGCCGGAAAAGAGCGGCAGCGGCAGCATCAGCGTCAGCCGCTCCGGCGAGCAGAACATCCGCACTGTGCTTGCTGAGAGCCAGAAAGAGCTGGCTCCCGGCGCGTCCGCCGTCTTCGAGCACGAGGGCTATTTCGGCCCGAAAAAGCTCTCCCTGCTGAAAGAGGTCGGCTACGAGCTGGAAGAGACGATCAACTTCGGCTGGTTTGGCCCGCTGGCCAAGCCGATGCTCTGGCTGCTCAACTTCTTCCACAGCATCTTCGGCAATTACGGCATCGCCATCATCCTGCTCACCTGCGCGGTCAAAGGGGCCTTCTGGCCGGTGACGCACAAGGGCATGAAGTCGATGAAGAACATGCAGAAGATTCAGCCCAAGGTCGCCAAGCTGCGCGAGAAGTTCAAGGACGACCCGGTGAAGATGAATCAGGAGATGATGGCCATGTACAAGACGTACAAGGTCAATCCGCTCGGCGGCTGCCTGCCGATGCTGATCCAGATTCCCTTTTTCTTTGCCCTTTACAAGGTGCTGATGGCGGCCATCGAGCTGCGCCACGCGCCCTTCATGCTCTGGATCAACGACCTGTCCGCGCCGGACCGGCTGATGATCGGCTTTGAGATCCCTTGGCTGCACGGCATCCCGGTGCTCACCCTGCTGATGGGCGGCACCATGTTTCTTCAGCAGAAGATGACCCCGACCACTGCCGACCCGCAGCAGGCCAAGATGATGCAGATGATGCCGGTCATTTTCACGGTCATGTTTGTCAATTTCGCCTCCGGGCTGGTGCTTTACTGGTTTGTCAGCAACCTGCTTTCGATTCTCCAGCAGCAGCTGATCAACCGGCAGACCGCCGCCGAGGCCGTCCTGAATTGAGGAATTTATCATGGCAAAAGAACAGGATTTCTACGGCGGCAACGTTGCCGCCGCGATTGCCAATGCCTGCAAGGAGCTGTCCGCCTCGCAGGAAGAGCTGACTATAGAAGTGCTGGAGACCGGCTCGCCCGGCATCTTCGGCCTCTGCCGGAAACGGGCGCGGATCAGAGTGAGCCGCAAAGGGCAGCCCAAGCCCGCTGCTGAGGCTGTGCGCCCGGAAACGGAGGCAGCAGCTCCGCAGCTTGAATCTGCCCCGGCCAAGGAGCTGCCGAAGAAAAAAGAGCAGCGGCCTGCCAAGGAGCGGAAAAAGCCTGTTCCCAAGCCGCAGCCGGAGAAGGCGGAACAACCGCAACAGGCCGAACCGGAAAGCAAAGCGGCTCCGGCGGAAGAACTTGGCCCTTACGTGCCGCCGACAGCCGAAGCTCTTGAAGCGGTGCGGCAGGACGTGGCCAAGCTGCTGGAGCTGATGAGCTGCCCTTCCACAGTGACCGTGGAGCTGGACAACCAGACCGTGGCCTGCAAGATCAGCGGCGAGCATCAGGACGCGCTGACCGGGCAGGAAGGCCGCACCTTGGACAGCCTCCAGTATTTGCTGCGGAAAATGACCACCCGCCTGCTGCCCGACCGCACCAAGCTCGCGCTGGAGGTCGGCGACTACCGCGAGCGGCGGATCGAAGAGCTGAAAAAACGGGTGCTGGAGCTGGCCGCCCAAGTGCGCGAGAACGGCATGACGCAGGCCATTCCCGCGCTCAATCCTTCGGAGCGGCGGGCGGTGCACATGCTTTTGCAGGACGACAAGGAGGTGCGCAGTCGCTCGGTCGGCGAGGGGCTGTTCAAAAAGGTGCTGATTTACAAGCCGGGCAAAAAGAAGCCGTTCCCGCGCAAGGGCGGCAAAGGGCAGCAGAATGACGGCCCGGCTGAAGACTGAGGATACCATCGCCGCCATAGCCACAGCTCCGGGCAGCGGCGGCATCGGCATCGTCCGCATCAGCGGGCCGGAGGCGGAAGGCATTCTGCGGCGGTTGTTCGTGCCGCAGCGTCCGCAGAACGCTTGGCAAAGCCACCGCCTCTGCTACGGCAAGGTGCTTGACCGCAGCGGCGCGGTGCTGGATGAGGCGATGGCCGTTTTGATGCGCGCGCCGCACAGCTACACCTGCGAGGACGTGGCGGAAATTCAGAGCCACGGCAGCTGGCCGGTTTTGCAGGCTATTCTTGCGGAGACAATCGCCGCCGGAGCACGCCCTGCCGAGCCGGGAGAGTTCACCAAGCGGGCCTTTCTCGCCGGGCGAATTGACCTCACCCGTGCTGAAGCGGTGGCCGATTTGATCGAGGCCCGCACCGCCGCCAGCGCGAAGTTGGCGACCGAGCATCTGCAAGGCGCGTTGTACGAGCGGATCAGCGCGGTGCGCGACGCGCTGGTTGAGCTGCTGGCGCAGGTCGAGGTGGCGATTGATTTTCCCGATGATGCCGCCGAGATATTGGAAAGCGGCCCGCTGCTGGAACTGCTGCGGACGCGGGCGGCGCAGCCTTTGCGGCAGCTGCTGGCCTTGGCCGAGCAGGGCCGAGTTTTCCGCGAGGGCCTCAAGGTGGTGATCGCCGGGCGGCCTAATGTCGGCAAATCCAGCCTGCTCAACGCCCTGCTGCGCGAGGAGCGCGCCTTGGTTGCCGATCTGCCTGGCACCACCCGCGACACCATCGAGGAGCTGATTTCGGTGCGCGGCATTCCAGTGCATCTGGTTGACACAGCGGGCATCCGCGAGCACGCTGATACGGTGGAAGGTCTGGGCATCGAACGGGCGCGGCGCAAAGTCGAGCAGGCGGATTTGGTGCTGCTGGTGCTGGATGCCTCGCAGGTGCTGACCGCCGCTGACCGCGAGCTGCATCAGTCGCTGGCGGGCAAAAAGCGTATTTTGGTGCTGAACAAAGTGGACGCGGCGGACAACGGCCTGCTGGAGCGGATCAGCCATGAATTTGCTGGAGAAATGCAGGTGCGGACAGCGGCTAAGAGCAGCGGCGGCATCGAGGCCCTGCTGGATGCTGTCTGGCAGGCAGCGATGGGCAGCGGTGAGGGTATGGACGAGCAGCCCGCCTGTGCGCCCAATCTTCGCCACAAGCTGATTTTAGAGAAAACTTTGGCCGCCTGCGCTCAAATTGAGGCGACCCTGCTGGCGGGCGAGCCTGCCGACCTGCTGGCCGTTGACCTCCAGACCGCCCTTGATCATCTTGCCGACATCGTCGGCCTGACCACGCCGGATGACGTGCTGGATGCGGTGTTTTCTAAGTTTTGTATTGGGAAGTAGAAACGACGTTCATTCGCTAAGGCGTTGGAATGAGAAAATAGCCGCAATACTAAAGAATAGTGTAACATTATGAGCACAGTGAACACAGAACAAATAAATTTTGATGATATTCCTGATAATTTTCGTTTGATGCTGCATGACGACAGGATTTCATTAGAAAATGAAACATACTTTTTTGCTGATATATTCTCTGTTGTTAAAGTGATTGAGAAACGTACTTTATCGGGTTATTTCATAAACTTTATTTCGGCATTGTTTTTATTAATCTTGTTTGCAACGGTTATAGATAGTTATAGCCACCATATTTCGTGGTGGTGGTATCCTGTTATTCTTTACTTCATAATTACATTTTTTAAATGTATTTCTGTTGGAAATGAATCAAGAAAATTTTATTTAATTCTTAATACAAGATTAGGTGTCGAGAAAATTTATTTATACGAACACGATGGCGTTGAATACGGTGCTAAAAAAGCAAGATTGTATATTGATGTTTTGGCAAGAGAACTACATAAACGTTTATCATCATTTCCGCGCTCCAACGTAGGAGGGCAGAAATAAGGTTAGAAACATAGCGATAATTGAACATCATTTGATGCCTATTCAAGTTGAAAAGACGGCAAACCTTGAGCATTTTGAAGAACCGTTCATTGGCATGTGGCGTGATCGTGATGACATGCGCGACAGTTCAGACTGGGTCAGGAAGACTCGAAATAGCGAATGGAAAATTGATGCCTCGCGAGGAATTCATGAAGCGTCGGAGTGTCTTGACAAAACACCGATTCATCGGCGAACTGAACCTTATGTCATATCCGCTGCAAAGCAGTAAACCATGCAATTAAATAACATCCTCTGGCTGCCAGACGAAATCAAGGCCATCCTTTTCGACATGGACGGCGTTCTTTTAGACAGCCTCGGTCTTGACCTGTCCATCTGCGGCGAGCTGCTGAAAAAACACCTTGGCCGGTCGGTGCATCTTTCAAAAGAGTTCATTCGCTCTATCTTCGCATATCATCCGCCGGAATTTTGGCGGCGAATTTTCGCCTTTATCGAGACCAAGCATGGCATCACTGCGGCAGATGCCGTGCAGGACGCTGTTCTTGCTGAATACAATCAGGCCCGCAACGAGGCAGTATTTCCGGTCAATCCGGGCATTATCGAGATTCTTGCCGCCTGCCGGGCGCAGGGCATCAAAACAGCGGTGGTTTCTAATAACCCGACCGAAGATGTGCGCAAGATTGTCACGCAGTCCGGCATTGCCGTGTATTTCGACTTGATTGTCGGCAATGACCTGCACAACCTGCGGCCAAAGCCTGCGCCTGACACCTACATCTACGCCGCTAACCTCTTGGACTTTCCGCCAGCACAATGCGTCGTGATTGAAGATTCTCTGCTTGGTGCGGAGGCTGGCAGCAAAGCAAGCTGCTTCACCATTGGCGTGGCTACCGGAGGCGCAGCATTTTCTGATCTTGAGCAGTCGGATTTTATCAGAAAAGTGTATTCATCCTTCCTTCCAAATCAGATTTCCCTGCATTTCGGCACGCCGACCAAGAAAAAGCTCTTCACGCCCAATGATTTTGTCAGCCACATGGTCGAGCATATCGCATGGCGGATGGGCTGTGGCATTGATTTGTTCTGGAACAGCAATGATTGGCCGCAGCTTGGCCTTGCGCTGGGCCGGGCAATCGCCGGATTCCCCCGCCGGGCGGAGAGCGGGGCCGCGCTGGGCATGATTGACGATGGCAGCGCGGAGGTCACAGTCACCGCCGCCGTCGAGCCGGACATGCTGATTGAAACCGTGGAACAACTTGATCCAAAGTGGTTTTTCGGTCTGCGCTGCGAGCAGCTTGCCTCCAGCGCGCCGCTGCTGGAGCTGCTGCGCGGGCTGGCGCAGGGCTTGCAGGCACGACTGCACATCCGCATCTGCGGCGTGGAAGACCCGCATCATGCTTGGGAAGGCGTGTTTCGCTCGATCGGCATTGCCCTAAGCAAAATGTTTTCGCCAGAAATGCCGTTGCTTCAGACAGATACGACGACGGACAAGGCTGCTCCGGCGCACGGCATCGTGGTCGAGGAGCTGTCCGAGCAGGCCGCCGCTGTTGTCCGCACCACAGCGGAAAGCCGGGTGCGCGTGGCGGTGAGCTGCGGCGGGCACTGGCCCGGTGTGTACAGTTTTAAGGTCGGCCCGTCCATTCAGGTGAGCGGCTTCGGCGGCCTGCTGGAGGCGATGGTGCAGGAGGCGGGCTTCACGCTGGCGGTGGATTTCGTCGCCGAGCGGCTGAGTTCCAGCCATGTGGTGATGGAGGATATTGGCCTTGTGCTGGGCAAGACATTGAAAGAGCTGCTCATTCTCCGCATGAACCGCTGCGGCGTGAACGGCGCGGGCAGCAGCGTCAGCACGGCGGAAGACTTGGCCAGCCAGCCGGTGAGCGTCGGGGTGAGTGTTGAAGGGCGAAAATTCGTTAAATTCGTGCCCTTCAATAAACCGTACAGCGCGTTTCGCCAGCGGTTCCTGCTTGGTCAGGATGTCTTCGGCGGCCTCTACTCTGAAGATTTGGATGACTTTCTCGACGGCTTGGCAGGCGGGCTGGATTGCAGCATCATGATTCATATCCGGGAAAACATTGCTCCGGCGGACGGCTGGCTGCTGCTCTTCCGCCATCTCGGCAAGGCGTTGAAGGAAGTGTTTCAGGAGAATCCCTGCCGGAAAGGGATTCCGCCGGGTGTGAAGGCGACGCTGTGCTGATGAAGAAAAAGCATCAAAAAATCTTGGCGGCTATTTTCGCGCATCCAGTCAGCGGTAATATTAAGTGGCAGGATATAGAATTGTTATTTGCGGAATTAGGCGCAGAGATCAGTGAGCGTGAAGGAAGCCGGGTTGCAGTGGTGCTTTTCAATGAAGTGAGGGTGTTTCACCGTCCTCATCCCAGCCCGAACACAGACAAGGGTGCAGTCGCCAGCATACGCAATTGGCTGAAACAGCATGGAGTCAAACCATGAACATTATGACGCTGGGCAAGTATAAGGCAAAGATTGAATATGACGCTGAAACAGACATGTTCAGAGGTGAAATACTCGGTTTGAACGGCGGTGCTGATTTTTATGGCCGAACCCCTGATGAGCTGAGAAGAGAGTTCAGCAAATCTTTAGAAGTCTTCCTTGAGGTCTGCCGTGAAAAAGGCATCAGCCCTCGGCGCAGCTATTCAGGGAAGTTCAATCTCAGTATTCCGCCGGAACTGCATGAACGGCTGGCGGCAGTTGCAGAAGCCAACGGGAAGAGTTTGAGTTTACTGGCACGGGAGATTTTGCAGAAGTTTGCGCAGCAGGCCAGATAATTTAATATAATGCCAAGTGCCGGTTTATCCGCGCATTTATCAAAGATTTTTAATCAACAGCAACAAATAAACAATGCTCAAAGTCAAACCCCAAATTGCCGCGCTGTCCATCTACAGGCCGCCGTGGTCGAGTCTCGACCGCACGGCCTTTCTGCGCTTTGATCTGAACGAGAACACCCTGCCGCTGCCGGACTGCGTGAAAACCGCCCTGAAACGCTGGGTTGACGCAGACCGCATCCCGCTCTATCCTGACTACGCCGACTTCATGCCCAAGCTGGCCCGCTATGTCGGGGCGGCCCCGGAGCAGCTGCTTGTCACCAACGGCTCGGATCAGGGCATCGAGGTGGTGCTGCGCTCCTTCCTCGGCGAGGGCGACGAGCTGGTGATGGCCCAGCCCGGCTTCCCCATGTTCGGCCAGATTGCCGGAGTGATCGGGGCCAAGATCAAGGGCGTTCCCTACACGTCTGACCTCCGCTTTCCCCGGCGCGAGTTCTTTGCGGCGGTCAGTCCGGCTACAAAGCTGATTGTGCTGGTCAATCCCGACAATCCGACCGGCGTTGCCATTTCGCTGGATGTGATTGAGGAAGCCCTTGCCCTGAGGCCCGACCTGCCCGTGCTAGTGGATGAAGCCTATTTCGAGTTCACCGAAGTGACCGCCCTGCCGCTGCTGGAAAAATATCCAAATTTGATCATCCTGCGCACCTTCTCCAAGGCATTCGCGCTCGGCGGCCTGCGTTTCGGCCACATCATCGCCCAGCCGGACTTGATCACGGAATTCAGCAAGGTGCGCGGGCCGTTTGATGTCAACACCTGCGCTCTGACCGCCGCCGAAGCCCAGCTTGACGACCCGGCGGCAACATGGCGGCGGTTTCCACAGGAGGCCATGCAGCTCGCCAAGCCCTATTTGGAAGCCTTCTTCAAGGAAAACAAGGTTAAACAGTATCCCGGCGCGGCGCATTTCATGCTGGTTGAGCCGGAAGACCGCGACGGAGCCGTCGCCTTTTTGAAAGCGCGGGGCATCTTGGTGCGTCCCATGGTCGCCCCGGCGATCAAAACGACCTTTCGCATGAATGTCGGCACCTTGGAGCAGACCAAGCACTTTGCCGAAGTTTATGCGGATTATCTCCAGCAGAACCGGTGATCATACGCAGCCCGCAAGCACCCTCTGCCGGAGGCATCATAGTGTTTCTTTTTACGCATCTACCCATTGAGGGCGAGGAACAGCTCTCCTCAATATAGATTGCTTTGCGCCATACTTCGATGAGCGCGCCGAAACTCTTTCCTCGTTATCTCCGCTTGTTTGGCGATAATTTTCATAAAGACAGCTGCATCAATTAACTCGACCCCATGCAAAAGTGTGACTGTAGATAGAAGCAATGAGGCAGCCGCACAGCTACCTGGTTTTTCTAAACCGTAATCACTTGCACCAGCTAAAATTATCTCGCTTTGACTTTGAGGATGAAGTCCCAATCGAAGAAAAGTCCCTCTAACGCCAGCATGAATATTATGACTTGCTTTTCGATAAGCATAACGTACGGACGAAAGATTTACATATTCTTCGATCTGGCGAAAAGATGGCTTTTTACCTCCTAAGACAGGAAATGCCCATCCGTAGTCTTCACCGAAGTGTTTCCCATATTTTTCTATCAGTTCGACTCGTTTCCTTTCGACCTCAGATTTATACCCGCAAAATTCGATATCTTCATTTAGCTCTGGATAGCAGGATTGCTGCTGGAGTATTTCTTTATATTCCTCGATAATATGATGTTGTACATATTGATCAGCCACATAATCATCATGGTCAAATATAAATGCAGAAACTACAGATAATTCATGCAAAGACCTCCATCTGGCTTCTGCTCCGTCAGCATACCCTGATTTCAATAGACAAATAATTTCTCCTGTTATCTGACAAGCTCTACCATGCAATCTGTTTAAAACAATCCATTTTGTTTCAGAGTATACAGTTTTTTCAGCATGGAACATTTTGTCAATGTATCCAATAGATTCGATAGAAAGTATTAGCAATACCTCTAATTGAGTTATAGCTCTGCCCCAGATAGAAAGAATATCTTTTTCAAAAAACGCCTGATGTTCGCGTCGGTTATTAAGACCATATCTATATGTTCTACGAATTTGTCGAAAAAAGAATTCACCAGCATGTTCGGCAAGATTCAGCATAATGTCTGGCAAACGATCTTTGATCTTATCAATTTTTTGAAACGCTTCAGAAAAGATTTCAGACAGCACCAGCTCTACAGCTTTTTCCAGCTCTGATCTTGATTTTATTTTTGCTCGCGCTACCTGTAGGTCTGTAAGATCAAAAGTTATAGCAGGATTAGTTTCCTTCAGTTGACATCGAAGTGTTTTTAACTGTAATCGGTTAAGACGTACACCAAGGTCGGCCAGCTTATTTCTGATAATTTTCAGGAGAAATTCAGATGGTTCTAATTGAATTTGCAACTGTTTCTCTATTTTTTCCTGAATACCAAACATCTCTGTCACCTGTTGAAAAATTAACCGCGCAACATTTTGTAGTTTCTATGGAATTCGATGATTCTCTATTTAAGCCTACAGTACCTTTTTTCTCCATATTCAGCAAGAGGTTCTCTCTGCAGCACGGCAACAATCCCATTGACAAACCCGCTGCCGCGCTTTAGTTTCTGCCTGAAGCAGCAGCGGCTCGGCGGCGCAGTCGCACATCCACTTTGTTTGCAGAATAAAGGAACAACCATGAATATCAACACCTACGATCTGAACACCCTCAGCGCGGCAGACAAGGCGAGAATCCTGCGCCGCTCCGAGCTGGACATCGAGGGCTTTCAGGAGACTGTGCGGCCCATCATCAAGGCGGTGCGGGAGCGCGGCGATCAGGCTTTAGTCGAGTTCTGCGCCAAGTTTGACAAGGTGACGCTCGACCCGGCAGCCATCCAAGTGACCGAGGCGGAGTTTGAGCGGGCCGAGCGCAACTTGGAGCCGGAGATCAAGGCGATGATTGAGCGGGCAGCGGCCAACATCCGCAAGTTCCATCAGGCGCAGATGCCGGAGGAGATGTGGTTCACTGAGATCAGCGAGGGCATCTTGGCGGGCGAGAAGATCACGCCGATCACCTCAGTTGGCCTGTATGTGCCGCGCGGCAAAGGCTCGTTCCCCTCAGTCATGCTGATGCTCGGCATTCCGGCGGTGATTGCTGGCGTGCCGGAGATCGTCATCTGCACGCCGCCCACGCCCGAAGGCACGGTGGACGATGCCTCGCTCTTCACCGCCAGAGTCTGCGGCATCAAGACCGTCTATAAGACCGGCGGCGCGCAGGCGATTGCGGCGATGGCTTTCGGCACCGAAACGGTGCGGAAGGTGCATAAGGTGATCGGGCCGGGCAACGCCTACGTGTCGGCAGCGAAACGCCTGCTCTACGGCCACATTGACGTGGGCACGCCCGCAGGCCCCAGCGAGTCCATCATCCTCTGCGATGAGCAGGCTGACCCGCGCATCCCCGCCCTTGACCTGCTGATTGAGGCCGAACACGGGCCGGACTCCACTGCCTTGCTGGTGACGCATTCACGCGAGCTGGCGGACAAGGTGGCGGCTCTGCTGCCGGGCTTGATTGCTGATCTGCCGGAGAAGCGGCGCGAGTTCTGCACCACGGTGCTGGGCAACTACGGCGGCATAGTCCTCAGCAAAGACTTGGCGGAGTCCATCGCCTTTGTCAACGACTTTGCCCCGGAGCATCTGGAGGTGCTGACTGCCGAGCCGATGCTGGCCTTGCAGCAGATACGCAACGCCGGGGAAATCCTGCTCGGCCAGAACACGCCGATCTCCATCGGCAACTACGCGCTGGGCGTGAACGCCATCCTCCCGACTGGCGGCTTTGCCCGCACCTTCTCTTGCGTCACGGTCTTTGACTTCCTCAAACGCTCGTCCATCGGCTACATGTCCAAGCAGGGCTACGACAGCCTGAAGGATGTGGCGCAGACTTTCGCGGAGTACGAGGGCTTTCCTGCGCACGCGAATGCGTTGAAACGGCGTTGATTTTCTATTCGCACACAAGGAGACAAGACGATGAAAGGTTGGTTTGCCGCGCTCTGCGCGCTGGCGTTGTGCTGCTCAATGACTTCCTGCCGCTCCGAGCAGCAGAAGGTGATTAAAATCGGTGTCAACGCGCCGATCACCGGCGACATCCCCAAGGTCGGCGAAGGCACTAAATATGCGGCGCAGCTTTGGCTTGAAGATGTGAACAAGGCGGGCGGCATCGAGGTCGGCGGAGTGAAGTATCCGGTCGCGCTGGTGGTTGAGGACAGCGAGGCCAAGGCCGAGTCAGCGGTGAAGGCCAACACCAAGCTGATCACCCAAGATGAGGCACTGGTGATCGTCGGGCCGCAGTCCTCGAAGGAGGCCATTCCGGCAGGTGCAGTGGCCAATGACAAGCAGACCCCGATGATTAGCCCGTGGTCGACTAACCCGGACACCACCGCCGGGCGGCCTTACGTCTTCCGCGCCTGTTTCCTCGATCCCTTCCAAGGGCCGGTGCTGGCGAACTTCATCAGCGAGGAGTTCAAGTTCACCAAGGCGGCGGTGCTGTATGACGTGGCCAGTGATTATCCCAAAGGGCTGGCTGAGTTCTTCAAGAAGGCATGGGAGGCCAAGCACGGCGCAGGCTCGGTGTTTGCCTATGAGAGCTTCACCACTAAGGACGCGGATTTCAGCGCCCAGCTGACCAAGATCATGCACTCCGGCGCAGAAGTGCTCTTCACGCCGCAGTATTACAACGAGGTGGCGTTGATCGTCCAGCAGGCCAAGGCGCTTGGCTGGAAAGGGCCGATAGTCGGCAGCGACAGCTGGGGTTCCGCCGAGACCGTCCAACTCTGCGGCGAGGCCTGCTACGGCCAGTTCTTCAGCACGCACTACGCCGCCGCCGGGGCGCAGGGAGCCACCAAGGCGTTCATTGACCGCTACAAGGCCAAATACGGCTACGTGCCTGACGACGTGGCCGCGCTGACCTGGGACGCTTTGGGCTTGGCGCAGCAGGCGATCTCCTCGCTCCCGCAACTGAGCGGCAGCATCCAGAAAGACCGGGCAGCGGTGCGCGACGCGCTGGCCAAGATTCAGGACTTTGACGGCATCACCGGCAAGATGACCTTCTCCGGCAGCGGTGATCCGAAGAAGTGCGCGGTGATCGTCAAGATCAGCGGGAAGGGCGAGTACGAGTTCTACAAATCAGTCTGCCCGGACTGAGCGGAGTCTGATGAGAAGAGAAACGCGGGCTGACAGTCCCGGCGATCTGCTGCGCGAGAAGCTGGTGGCCTTTCAGCGGGAGATCGCTGAGCTGAAGCAGCAGGCCAAAGAACGCGAGGAGAGCTGCCTGCGCCGCGAGCGCGGGCTGTATGCCGAACTGTTCGAGGTTTTGGATGTGTTTGACAATATAGAGCTGCATCTGCGGCGCAGGCCGGAGCCGCTGGACAAGGGCGGCCAGCGGCTGCTCGGCAGCATGAGGGCTGTGCAGCGCAAGCTGCTCCGCCTGCTCAGCGCCCGTCAGATTGAGCCGCTGGACTTGCCGGGCCGCCGGGCGCAGGTCGGACTGTGCGCGGTCGTGGAGACCAAAAGCATTCCGGGCCGGGAGAATGAGGAGATTCTGGCGGTGCTGAAGCGCGGCTATCGCGATGCGGCGCGGGATGTCGTCCTCCGCAAGGCCGAGGTGGTGACAGTGCGGAATGATCAGGATTGAGCCGTGAAAATGCCTTGACAGCTTGGCTGAAAATACGGTAATAATAGCGGCAGTCCAGCCGGAGTGGTGAAACTGGTAGACGCACTGGACTCAAAATCCAGCGGGCCTCGCGCCCATGTCGGTTCGATTCCGACCTCCGGCACCATGTTGCCCGCACAAGCCCGCAGCCTTCACTGGCTGGCGGGCGTTTTGTATTGCGAAAAGCCGCAGACGAAGCAGTCAATCACGCTGCCGCTGAACGGAGGGAAGAGCAGCTGTCCTTGACGCGCCTCAGCACAGCCGTCTGAACGCCGAAGCCTTGAACACCGCCACCGCTTCGCTGCCGGGCTGAAGCCCCATCTCCTCCACCGACTGCGGCACAATCTCGGCGATCAGCGTGCCGCTTTGGCCGCAGTTCAGCTCCACGCCAGTCAGCCATTCGGTCTCATACATCCTGAGTACGGTGCAGGCGAGCATGTTGCGGGCACTCGTGGCCTCCGGGTGCTTCTTGAAGAGAAGGATGTCCCGTGCGCCTAAGGCGAACTGCCCGGCAGCCGGGTTGTCGCTCTTGAGCAGCATCAGCGTTGTCCCGCCCCAGTTGTAGCGCAGCAACCTGCCGAGGTCTGCTGGTTCATCCAACTGAAGCAGGTTGGTGTAGCCGCGCTCGCTGCTGCCGAGACTGCGGCTGCGGGCCAGCTCCTCGGTCGGCATTGTCTGCTCCGCCAAGCCGCGCTCCATCACGAGTGCTTCGTCCGTCATGAGGCGCAGTTCCTGCAAGCTGTGGCTGATGAAGAGCATCGGTATAGAGAACTCGGCAAAGACTTGGCGCAGATAAGGAATGATCTGATACTTGAGCTGGCCATCCAAGCCGGAGAGCGGCTCGTCGAGCAGGATAAGCTGCGGGCAGGCCAGCACCGTCCGTCCCAGCGCGACCCGCTGCCGCTCGCCGCCGGAAAGCCGCTGCACGCTGCGGTCGAGCAGCTCCTCGATGCGCAGGACACGAACGAGCTGGTCAACGTCAACAGTCCGCTGCTGGCGCGGCAGACGGTTGAGACCGTAGAGTAGGTTCTTGCGAACGCTCAGATGCGGGAAGAGGCAAGCGTGCTGGAACACCACACCCACACGCCGCTTTTCTGGCGGCAGATTGATCTTATTCGCTGTATCAAACAACGTCTGGCCGTTGAGGCGAATGCAGCCGCTGTCCGGCTCCAGCAGCCCGGCGAGCATGTGCATCAACGTGGACTTGCCGCTCCCGGACGGCCCGAAGACCCCGCATTTCTCCGAGCTGAGAGTGAACGCAGCGCAGACGCTGAATTCTCCGAAGTGCTTCTCGACATTGACTTCCAGCAGCATGGCTATCTCCGCTCTAGATTGCGGTTGACCGCTTCACCTATCAGCAGCACGGCGAAGGACAGGACTATGGAGACGAGGCAGAGCGTCAGTGCCCTGCTGTCGCCGCCCGGCGTGCTGGTGTATTGGTAGATGGCGAGCGGGATGGTCTGGGTTACGCCGGGGATGTTGCCCGCGAGGATGACCGTCGCGCCGAACTCCCCCATGCTGCGGGCAAACATCAGGGTCATGCCCGCCAGCACCGCCCTGCCGGAGAGCGGCATGACGACCGTGAGCAGGCTGTCGAACCAGCCCGCGCCGAGCGTCCGCGCTGCCTGCACGAGCTGGCGGTCTATGTTCTCCATGCCGATGCGAATCGAGCGGACAAGCAGCGGGAAGCCGACCACCGCCGAGGCGATGATTGCCCCGCGCAGGGTGAAGACCACGCGGATGTCAGCAAGGGCCAAGAGCTGGCCCAGCCAGCCGTTGCGGCCAAAGAGCAGCAGGAGCAGGTAGCCCGTCACCACCGGCGGCAACACCAGCGGCAGGTTGATCAGCCCTTCCAGCAGGGCCTTGCCGCGCATCTTGGTCATGGCCAGCACATAGGCGGCGGCAAAACCTGCTGGCAGCGCGATGAGCGTGGCCGCAGCGGCCACTTGCAGCGAGAGCTTGACAGCGGCGAGGTCGTCAGGGGAGAGGGAGAGCATGAGCGTGTGCGATTTTTAATTGTGGATGACCGGCAGCAGTGTTATCATCAAGCTATGAGCAAAACTGTTTATATTGAGACAAGCATCATCAGTTATTTGGCAGCCCGCCCCAACCGGGATCTCATTGCGGCGGGCCATCAGCAGCTCACGCATGAATGGTGGACTGCTGAACGCAGCAGCTTTGCTGTGTACGCTTCGGCATTGGTGCTCAGAGAGGCCAGCGGCGGAGACGCTGCGGCAGCATCTGCCCGTTTGCAGTGGCTGCAAGGCATTCCTCTTGTCGTTATTGCCCCGGAGGCGGAAGAGCTGTCAGAACATCTGATCCAACAGGCGGCGCTTCCTGAAAAAGCGGCGGCGGACGCGCTGCATATCGCCATTGCCGCATACCATCGCTTGGACTTTCTGCTCACATGGAACTGCAAGCACATTGCCAATGCTGTCCAGCGACCGCTCATTGAACATGTCTGCCGCGAGTTCGGTTTCGAGCCGCCGATCCTTTGCACCCCTGAAGAGCTGACCGGAGGCAAACCTGATGTGGAATGATCCCATCGTTGAAGAGACGCGCCGTCTGCGTGAGGAGTTTGCGGCAAAGCACCACTACAGCATCCATGCGATGGTTGAAGATCTGAAGCAGTGGGAGCGGCAGGGATTTCCGCTGCCTGTTCAGCTGGGCGGCAAGCCCTGTCAGTCAGTCATTCCGCCTTCGTCTGCGCCGCAGCAGCCATAGGGCGCGTCAACGACGCGCCCTGCGCTTTTTCTAACGATGCAGCTTACAGCACCGCCATCACCGTGTTGCTCGGCAGTCCTTGTCCGGCGGCATTCTCCGCGATGATGCGGAACTCCACCTGCGTCCCGCCGGGAAGATCGGTCAGCTCAACCTTGGTTGAGGTGGCCGTGCCTTTCAGCGTCCATTCGCCTGCCGGATTGATTGTCCGCATCTCCGTCCGGTAAAAGGCCGCCTTGCCGCCGGTTCTCGGCTTTTTCCAATCCAATTCCAGCGAGTCCGCATCCTGACGGGCAATCTCCAGAACGAGCGGCTGGCCGGGAGGGGCAAGCGGGGTCGGCTCCGCCCTCGGCCCCCAGCCGATCAGGCCAAGCTCCGCCGGACTTGTCACTGTGAATTCAGCATAAGAGATGCCGTCCTTCATGGCATCATCCAACGCGGCGAAGTCGGCGGTCTTGCGCTCAGTGGCCGCCTTGGCCGCAGCCTGAGCCGCCGTCTGCCCCTCAAGGGAGGCTGCTGCCGCGTCCCGCAAATTCTTGAGATCAGACCAAGAAACAGGCGGCGAGGGGAAAACTGTGGGGTTGTCCTTGAAGCCCGCGATCATCGCGTCGGCAAGCGCGAGAATGTGGGCCGCATCTAAGGGAAATTGAGCCATGTCAGTCCTCCGTGGAAGGAAATGAAGCGCAGACAAGACCTTGTCTGCGGCGGATGGGCGACGATCTGTTCCAAACAGAACAAGAGCTGGGGTTTTTCAGGCTTGATCTGGAGAAGATCAGACGGCATGGGCAGCGGATTGCGTTCTGTCTGCCTCAGATTAAGCTCGATCTGAGGCAGACAGAACGCTGTTTGGCGCAGATCGTGCCGCATCTGCTCCTCCTTGAGGCTGAGGAACGGCAAATCAAGGCGTGTCTGCTGCCCGTCAAGCGGTAGGAGGAGGAGATTTGGGCTGCGCCTCAGCTCTTCGTCCCTATTATTCAGCGGTTGCAGCCGGATGTCAACAAGTTTCGCTCTGTTTTCTCTGGCCGGGCAGCGGCATTTTGGGTAATGTGGTCAGAAATAAGTTTCAAGCGGAGCGGGGAATCTCAGACTGATCTTGCGCAGGAAGACTGTATGAACTGGACAGAACAGATCGCAACAGTATTTTCATGGCTGCCGACAGAGCCGAAAGTCATGTTCGATGGCTGGGGCCTCGCTGTGGTGATTCCGCTCCTCGGCTGGCTCTATGCCTGTCTGCGCAAGCCAAATGCTGCTTCCGTCCAGCACGATGCCAGCGACTGGCTGGCCAAGAACCGGCGCAAGCTCCTCGGCCGCTTTCAAAGCGAGCTGGTAGACCGTCGCCAGTCCTTCCTGCTTGGACACACCGCGCTGGAGCTGGACAAAAACTTGGCCCCGAACCAAGTGAGCCGACCCTATTCTTTTCGGGACAGGACAGATTGCATTTGGGAGCGGGACGGTGTGCCAGTCGCGACCACAGATCAGCCCATTGTCGATCTCTTTTGCCGTCCCGATGTGGGCGAACAGTTGGCCATTCTGGGCAAGCCGGGCAGCGGCAAGACCGTTTGCCTCCTCA
Organism: Candidatus Electronema sp. JC; assembly: GCF_048287365.2. NCBI lineage: Bacteria > Pseudomonadati > Thermodesulfobacteriota > Desulfobulbia > Desulfobulbales > Desulfobulbaceae > Candidatus Electronema > Candidatus Electronema sp. JC. Next base: position 95,062 of record NZ_JBLWEM020000063.1, read on the forward strand.
CGCTGCTTGAGCATCTGCTGCAAACAGCGCAGGACAATGACGCGGCCCCGCTGCCTGTGGTCTTTGAGTGCTCGGAATGGGATGGGCGCGAGCTTTCCCTGTGGATGGCTGCGCAGCTGCGCCGCAAATACTCTTTTCCAGAAGACATGGCCCGCCATCTGGTGCAGGCGCATGACATCCTGCCCCTGCTCGACGGCTTGGATGAGCTGGCAACGGAAAAGCAGGGGGATTTTGTCCGCCAGTTCAATCTCTTCGCCGGCAACCGTCCCTTGGCGATCTGCTGTCGGCTTGAAGAATATCGCCAGCTTCGGGAAAGCACAGAGCAGAAGCTGGCCCTCAGGAATGCAGCGATCCTTCAGGATATTACTCCGCAGCGGCTCAAGGGGCATCTGCTGCGGACAGGGCTGGAGGATATTTGGACCGTGCTTGAACAGTCCCGGATTGAGGCCGGGCAGCCGCCGAGTCTGCTGGAATTGGCTCAAAGGCCCCTGTTTCTGGGCGTGATGATCGAGGTGGCCAAAGATTTGCGCCAAGGTTCAGGGCGGCAGCCGGGTGAAACATGGGAGGACTTCCTCTGGCGGAACTATCTCGACAAGCAGCTGAATATGCCCCCGCCCGCTCGCGGTAAGAACTACAGCCAGCAGCAGTCCCTGCACTGGCTGCGCTGCTTGGCAAAGTGGATGCAAGCGGAACAGAAGGTTGAATTGCAGATTGATGAACTCCAGCCGACCATGCTGAAGGGCTATTGGCGGTTTGGGCTGCTTTATGGCTTATTTTATGGCTTAATTTCTGTATTGGCAGGCTGGCTATATTCTGGGCAGGTGTTCGGAATATCTGCTGGGTTGGCGATGGGACTGTTCCTTGGTCTACCCGGAACATTACCTCTAAAAGAGGATGTCAAAATGGTGGTTGGACTGGTCTATGGAATGTTCACTTGGCTTGCAATCGGGCCGATTGTTGGGATAATTTTCGGTTTATTTTTCATGCTGGTATCAGAAAATGAACGAATAAAGATTGAATCCATCCGTCCGTTCCGCTTACCAGCCTCTTGCCAAGATTGGCAGGTCTTTAGTGCAAAGCTAGCTGATTGGCTAATTATCATACTGGCTATTGGCCTGCTCTTGGGATCATTCGTTGGATTAGTTCAAGCGGAGGGAATCGGCTTTGTGTCATGGTTAGCTGCCACATCATCTCTTGTGATGGCAAATGGATTGCCTGCCGGGATAGCAGCAGCATTGAAAACGGTTGCTGGCCCAATCAGCGAGACAGCCCAGCCTCATGAACGGCTGAACGAGGCTCTGCGCAGCAGTCTGTTGCTCTTTCCCATTTTTCTTCTTGCAGGCATGACGGGCTTTGTCCAACTACTCTTCCTCGCTGAATTGCTTGGGATCGCCGTCAGTTATTTTTTCAAGATGAGCTACTTTTATCTAATGTTGTTTATGGGAACAATCCTCAGTTTTTGGGTACTAGGTACCAATACAGTGCTGCAACATTACCTGCTCCGCCTTTGCCTGCGCTGGGAAGGGCAGCTGCCCCTGCGCTTTGTTTCTTGGCTGGAGGCCATGCAGCAGCGCAAGGTTTTGCAGCAGGTGGGCGGCAGCTATCATTTCCTGCACAAGCAGCTTCAGGAATATCTGGCAAAGAGCAAAGTTGCCTGATGCAGGGTGTTCTTTTTTTCACTGCCCCGCCTCAAACCCATGCTTCTTCAGTGCCGCCTTGGCTTCCGCGCCGCTCAAGTAGTCGTAAAACTCCTTGGCCGCCGCGTTCTTCGCCCCGGCAGCGGTCAGCAGCATAGGGTAGGTAATCGGCTCATGCAGGGCCGCGCCCACGGTGAAGAGCGTCTTCGCGTTCTTCGCCAGCAGCGCGTCAGTCGCATAGACAAAGGCGCCGTCCACCTCGCCCTGATCGGCATACATCAGGGCATGGCGGACATCGTCGGCCAGCACCAGCTTCTTTCCCTGCTCCAGAGCGGCGTAAACGCCTGCCTTCTCCATCGCCTGCCTGGCGTACTGCCCTGCCGGAACGCTCTTCGGATTGCCGATGGCCACGCGCTTCAGCGCAGGCAGCTGCTCCATGCTGTGCGCCGCCGTCTTCCCGCCGCCGACAAAGACGAGGCTGTTGCGGGCAAGGATGCGGCTTGATTCCGGCGCGGCCAGCCCTTTGGCCAGCAGATGCTCTGCCCAGTCCTGGCTTGGAGTCATGAAAATGTCCGCAGGCGCGCCTTGCTCGATCTGCTTGACCAGGGCTCCGGCAGGAGCGAAATGAGGCACAACCTGCGCTGCCGGATGGCTGCCCGCATAGGCCGCAATGATCTCTTTGACAACGTCAGTCAGGCCAACGCCCGCCGCCAGATGGACGGTCTCCGCCTGAATCCCAGCCGCTGCGCAGCAGTGCAGGAACAGGGCGGCGAGAACAAGTCTCCACTTCATGATCAGCTCCTTGGTCTGATGTCAGCTGCCAGGCAGCAGCTCGATGGTCACGCCAAGATCGGCGGGTTTGGCATGATAGAGCGAGCTGAGGACAATGCCGTCCACGCCGCTGCGGGCGTAGGCCTGCACATTGTCCGGGCCGACTCCGCCCGCGCTCAGAAGCGCTGTGCCGGGAAAGCGGGCCTTCAGCTCGGAACACCAAGCGGCCAGCTGCTCCGGCGGGGCCTTGTCGAACTGGACGGAGTCGGCTCCGGCTTCAGCCGCCTGAACAGCCTGCGCCAGATCGTCGCATTCCACAGTGATCTTCTGCTCGCAGCCTGCCGCCCGCATCTCGGCAAGCAGGGCAGGCAGCGCCTCTCTGCCGCCGACCAGCCGGAGATGATTGTCAAAGACCAGCACGGTCTCATACAAACCGAGGCGGTGCGGATACGCGCCTCCGGCCAAGACCGCCTTCAGCAGCGGCTTCTTCAGGCCGGGCGGATGCTTGCGCGTCACAAGCAGGGGAATATTGCCGCATTCCCGCACCTTCGCGACCAGCTCCGCCGTGCGCGTGGCCACGCCGCACATATATTCAAGCAGATTCATGGCCACTTTCCAGCCCCGGTGCAGCGCGTCCGCCGGGCCTTCCGCCGCAAGAATCACTGTTTTGGCCGGAACATCCTCTCCTGAGGCGATCTGCTTCGTGATGCGGCAGCCGAGCAGCTCGAAAATGCGTCCGGCCTCCTCAGTCAGAGCCAGCCGGACCGGGTGGCGGGTGACGACGGTCAGGCGGCTTGGCTGGCTGCTGATATGCAGCAGGCGGCTGGTCAGATCCAGCAGCGGCGCGTCCTCGTTGATCCACTGCTCAATTTCCTGGGTGGTGAAAAAGATCATGTCAGAACTCTGTGCTGAATTTGTAGGCGGCCTGCAGAAAGCCGGAACACGCGGTGTCGTCGGTCAAAAATTCCTGGCCGCCAGCCGCCGCTTCCTCAATTGCGTCGCCGGGCAGGAAGACAGATGCGGCGGCCAAGAGCGTCCACGCCGGATTCACCTTCCATGTGACCTTCAAGTCAAGCTCGCTGCCGTACTGCTCGCTGGAGCTGCTCAGGCCGTTTTTGTAGGAGAGCCATTTGTCGCTGATCTCGTCCGCATAAAACTGATGCGCCTCGCCGCGCAGGGTGATGTTTTTTGCCGGGCGATATTCAGCGGTCAGGCCATAGTCAAGCAGATTTGACCAGACCATGAGGTTGATGAGGCCGTAATACTTGTCTGACGCGCCGTACATGCCGTCAAAACGCTCATTGTCCGCCGTGCTTTTGTCGTCGCCGCTGGCATAGCTGAAGGTGGCGCCGACAGACCATTGCGGATTGAAGGCGTAGTCCAGATCAAGATTGAAGCCCTGCGCATCAACGTCAGCTTCCGCTTCTTTGGTGACGCTGCCGGTCTGCCGCACGTATGTGCTGTCAGCCGTGAAGCCGTTCTGTTCAAAAAGCAGCCGCGCCCCGTAATAGAGCAGATCTTTTTTCTGATAATCAAGGCTGCGGTCATTGTGTTTTGTCGCCAGAACCGGCTCTGCCGCCAGGCTCTCGGCCAGCTGAACATGGCCGTGCAGACCGGCGCCGTCATAGCCGTGGCGGTGATCCAGGCTGAACAGGTCAGGATCGTGCAGCATGGTTCTGCCGTAAAAGGCTTCCGCCCAATGCCCGCCTGATTGATAGCGGGCCTTGACCGCGTCCCATATCCATTTGCCGGAATTCTTCCAGTCGCTGGCCGCCAGAATCCGGCTGTTGCCGCAGCCGATCAGCTGGCGGCCTGCCTGCGCGGTCAAACCGCCGTTTTGATAGCGCAGCCAGGTCTCGCCCAGCTCCAAGGGATCCTCCTGCGGATTGCTGACGATCCCGCCGAACTCGCTGTTCGCCCAGTCCGCATCGTCAAAGCCCCAGCCGAAAACCCGGCTGTCCTGCAAGCTGGCTTTGCCGCTGAACTGCTCATTGAACTGCCGGGCCAGGCCCACGCGCACCCGGCTGAGAAGAAAGCTGTCGGAGGAATCGCCGCTCTTCGGCGCTGCGCCGTAGTATTTGTCGTTGAAGTTGTCCAGATACTCGGCCCGCCCGCGCAGCTCCAAGAAAAACTCGGTCTTCTTCGCCGGATCAGCCTCAGCCTGAGCGGCAGGCGCTGCCGCCGCTGACGGGATCTCCAAGGCCGAAGCGCCTGCTGCGGCAAGAAAGAGCATTGTTCCGCCCGCCGTTGTGACAATCCCTGCGGAACGCATCTTTGTTCTCATCGCATCTCTCCTCTTTCCACGTGCCGTTGATGTTTTCGCGCCTGGAAACGCGCTGTTTCCGGCTCAGAATGCCGCATTCCTTGCTGGCAACGGCTCGTTGCCAGCAGGGAATGCCTCGCTGCCAGTTGGCAATGCCGCATTGCCAAGCGGGAATGCCTCATTGCCAGCCGCCAGCGTCGCATTGCCAGCAGGGAATGCCGCGTTTCCAATTGGCAATGGCTCATTGCCAGAGGGAAATGTCCCGTTCCCAGCAGGAAACGCCGCATTGCCAGCAGGCAGCGGGGCCGCCGCAAGTGCCGCCGCCTGCCTTTGTCACGGGTTCACGGCAAAGCCATGCTTCTTCAGCGCCGCCTTGGCCTCCGCGCCGCTCAAGTAGTCGTAAAACGCCTTGGCCGCCGCGTTCTTCGCCCCGGCAGCAGTCAGCAGCATGGGATAGATGATCGGCTCATGCAGGGCCGCGTCCACGGTGAAGAGCGTCTTCGCAGTCTTCGCCAGCAGCGCGTCGGTCGCATAGACAAAGGCCCCGTCCACTTCCCCCTGATCCGCATACATCAGCGCATGGCGGACATCATCGGTCAGAACGAACTTCTGGCCCTGCTCCAGCGCGGCGTAGATGCCAGCCTTCTCCATTGCCTGCTTGGCGTACTGCCCTGCCGGAACGTTCTTCGGATTGCCAATGGCGACGCGCTTCAGCTCAGGCAGCTTCTCCATGCTGAGAACCGCCGCCTTTGCGCTGCCGACAAAGACCAAGCTGTTGCCAGCAAAGGTCTTTTCCGAACCCGGCGCGGCCATCTGCTTGTCCGCAAGGTGTTGCACCCATTCCGTGCTGGCGGAAATGAAGACATCCGCAGGCGCGCCCTGCTCAATCTGCTTGGCCAGCGCGCCGGATGCGCCGAAGTTGGCCAGCACCTTGGCGCCCGGCTGCTTGGCCTCGTAGGCGGCGATGATCTCCTTGCAGGCATCGGTCATGCTGGCCGCTGCCGAGAGATGGATGGTCTCCGCCTGAATCCCGGCGGCGGCGCAGCAGTTGAGGAACAGGGCGGCAAGAACAAGTTTCCACTTCATGATCAGCTCCTTTGTTGGATTGCATTACGCCACAGCCAGCAGGACATCCGAGGCTTTGACAATGGCGGATATTTTTTTGCCGACCTCCAGCCCCAGCCGCTTGACGCTGGCCGAGGTGATGATCGCGGTGACAGTGCTGCCGCCGGGCAGCTCAATGGTGATTTCGTCATTGACCGCGCCCGCGATGATGCAGCTCACTGTTCCGGCAAGGAGGTTGCGGGCGGAGATGCTCTCCGGGGCAATGTCCACGCCGAGCATGACGCTGGAAGCCTTGACAATGGCCATCACCTCTTTGCCCGGCGCAAGCTCCAGCCGCTTCACCGAAGCGTCGGTGATCATCGACGCGATCTGGTCGCCGCCTTTGAGCCGAATCTGCACCACGCTGTTGACCGCGCCTTTCTCGATCTTTGTCACTTGACCAAGCCAGACGTTTCTCGCGCTGAGTTGCATCTCCATCCTCCTGAGTGTTTTCAAAATATTGACCGCCTCCTGCGGGCCGTCCGCAAAAAGCTGCATGAAGCGGGAGCGTTCCCTTTGCAGGGCGTTGATGCGCTGAAGCAGTTTTTTTCCTTCCTCTGTCAGCACTGAGCCGCCGCCGCCGCTGCCGCCGGCGCGTTTGGTCAAGAGCGGATAGGGAAGCAAGTTGCTGATCTGGTCGAGCTTCTGCCAGGCAGATTTGTACTGCATCCCGACAGCCTGCGCCGCGCCGTTGATCGAGCCGGTTTTCTCCAAGGCCTGAAGGAGCTGCGTTGCCGGGCTGCTGCCCGGCCAGCCGATGATGGCGCACAAAAAGTCGATCGCTTCTGTTCTTGGCTCAGACATGGCTTGGTTCAGAGGAATTCTTGTTGCATCTGCGTTATGTTTTTCAGACATAGCGATATAGCACGACGAACCAAACCCTGCAATGCAAAAGAAGGGCCAGTTCCGCAAAAGCGCTGCGGAGCAGGAAAAAGTGTTTGCGTCAGCGGCTGGTTACGTTAGAATGGGCTGCTTTGGCAGCGGCGCAGCGAAGGGCGCAGGGGATGTAAGCTGTCTGACAAAAACGAAGCGGACGCTGCGGAATGGTGAGCAGGCGGCGGGCCTGCACCCGCTGAACTGCAAATATTTGACAAAGGAGCCAGCAATGAACTGCGCGAACTGCAAAATGCAGCCGAAGAACCGGTGCAACAAGGAAGGCTTTGACTGCACCGGCGGCAAAGTAAATTCTCTGGAATGCCAGCTTGAGGAGAACATCCCGTGGCAGAACATCAGCGAAGAGCTGCGCTCGCTGCACGGCGACACGCTGTGCCGATTGGAGGAGATCATTGAGTTCTCGAAGAAGGCTGGCTTCAAAAAACTTGGCTTGGCCTTCTGTGTCGGCCTGGCTGATGAAGCGGCGGTGGTCGCCGAGATTCTCAAGCAGGTCTTCACGGTGGAATCTGTCTGCTGCAAGGTCGGCGGCATGGACAAGGACAAATACGGCATGAGCAAGATCAAGCCGGACACCTTCGAGGTCGCCTGCAATCCGGTCGCGCAGGCGAAAATTCTCAATCGGGCAGAGACTGATCTCAACATCCAGCTCGGCCTCTGCGTTGGCCACGACCTGCTGTTCCAGAAATACGCCAAGGCTCCCATAACCGTTCTGGCGGTCAAAGACCGGGCGCTGGCCAACAATCCGCTCGGCGCGGTATACAGCAGCTATTGGCGCAAGAAACTTCAGGCGAAATATCGTTAGGGCATCCTGCGGCATGGCAGGACGCAGATGCCGCGATTCTTCCTGCGCATCTGCTTGTCCCTTGCGGATGACTGTGTTATGCTGGGGCGCAAAACTGATCAGACTTCCCTATATTGCCGCTGAACGAAGATGAAGAACATCCGCATATACAACACCCTGACACGCAAAAAGGAACCCTTGCAGCCGCTGGAGGCGGGTCATGTCCGCCTCTATGTCTGCGGCATCACCTCCTACGACTGGTGCCACATCGGCCACGCCCGCTCCGCGCTCGTCTTCGACATGGCCGTGCGCTATCTGCGCTGGCGCGGCTTGCAAGTGACCTTTGTCCGAAACTTCACCGATATTGATGATAAAATCATCAACCGGGCCAACGAGCAGGGCGTGGATTCCAAGGAGCTGGCGGAACGCTTCATCACCGAATTCCACACCGACATGGACGCGCTGGGCGTGCTGCGGGCGGACATTGAGCCGAAGGCCACCGAGCATATTCCTGAGATGATCGCCCTGATTGAGCAGCTCATTGAGCGCGGCCTTGCTTATCCGTCCGGCGGCGATGTCTATTACCGGGTGCGCAGCTTTGCGGACTACGGCTGCCTGTCAGGCCGCAAGTTCGAGGAGATGCAGGCCGGGGCGCGAGTGGATGTCAACGAGCAGAAAGAAGACCCGATGGATTTCGTCCTTTGGAAAGGCGCGAAGCCGGGCGAGCCGAAATGGCCCAGCCCTTGGGGCGACGGGCGGCCTGGCTGGCACATCGAATGTTCGGCCATGAGCCGAAAATATCTCGGCGCGACCTTTGACATCCACGGCGGCGGTCAGGATCTGATTTTCCCGCATCATGAGAACGAGATAGCGCAGTCGGTCGGCGCGAACTGCCAGCCTTTCGCCAAGCTCTGGATGCACCACGGCTTTGTCACGGTCAAGGAGGAGAAGATGTCCAAATCGCTGGGCAATTTCCTCACCATCCGCGAAGTGCTCAAGCACTGGCCTGCCGAAGTGCTGCGCCTTTTCCTTTTCTCCACCCAGTATCGGAACCCGCTTGATTACAACGAGACCGCTTTGCGCGATGCCGAAGCAGGTCTTGACCGTATGTATGACTGCTTGGCGAAAATCGCCGCGCTGGACGAGAAGGCGGGCGGCGGCGAGCAGCCGCGCATAGGCGGCAAGGAGCGGGAAAAGATCGCCGGGCTGCGGGAGCAGTTCGCAGCGGCGATGGACAACGATTTCAACACCGCGCAGGCTCTTGGCCAGCTCTTTGACGCAGTGAAGCTGCTCAACAAAGCGGCCTGGCTGCTGCTTGAGCAGCCCGGCTGCGCTGAGGACTTGGCCGCGCTGCGGCAAGGCGCGGCGGATTTGCGCGAGCTGGCAAGCATTCTCGGCCTCCTGGGGCAAGACCCGGCAGATTATCTGCGCCGGAAAAAGGAGAAGCTGCTCGCCGCTGTCAGCCTGACGGAAGCGCAAATCAACGAGCTGATCGCCCGGCGCAACGCCGCCCGCGAGCGCAAGGACTGGGCGGCCAGCGACGCGGTGCGCGACGAACTGCTGGCTCATAAGATTGAAATGCAGGACGGGCCGGAGGGAACGACGTGGAGCGTGAAGGCATGAGCCGCAAACCAGCAGTCGCAGGCGTGTATTACGAGGCTGACCCGGACAAGTTGCGCAAGGAGCTGGGCCGCCTGCTGCCTGCGGCGCAGCGGAAGAAAAAGGCTCCGGCCAAGGCGGTGATTGTCCCGCACGGCGGCTTCATTTATTCCGGCGAAGTGGCTGGCACGACCTTGGCGCGGGTGGAAATCCCGGAGACGGTCATTTTGCTCGGCCCCAATCACCACGGCCTCGGCGCGCCGCTGGCAGTGAGCGGCGAGGACTGGGAAACGCCGCTCGGCACGGCGCCGCTGGCTCAGGACTTGGCCGCCGCCTTGGTCAGATCCTCCAAGCTTTTCAAGAGCGACAACGCCGCCCACAGGGGCGAGCACGCCCTTGAGGTGCAGCTGCCCTTTCTTCGGCATCTGCAAAAAAAGCTGCGGATCGTGCCGGTGTCCATCTCCCGCCTGCCGCTGCCGCAGTGCCGTCAGGCAGGCATGGATTTGGCGCAGGCGATTAAAAAATATGCCAAACCGGCGCTGCTGGTGGTCAGCAGCGACATGAGCCACCATGAACCGCGCGCTGTGGCCTCGGAGAAAGACCAGCTCGCCCTTGGCGACATCCTCAGTCTTGACCCGGCTGGTCTCTACCGCACTGTGCTGACCAAGCGGATCAGCATGTGCGGGGTCACGCCGGTGACCATAGCCCTGTTCGCGGCCTTGGAGCTGGGCGCGGAGCGGGCCGAGCTGATCCGCTGCACCGACTCCGGCTATGTCAGCGGCGATGCGGAACGGGTGGTGGGCTACGCAGGGCTGGCGGTGCGGTGAACGGCACGTGTCAGCGCGAGTCCGGCAGCAGCCTGTATTCCCGGAAATAAATCTCAGTCAGCGTGAGGAAGGCCGTGACGATCAGCGGGCCGTAGATGATGCCCAGCACGCCGAAAACCGACATGCCGCCGAGGATGGCGAGGAAGACCAGCAGGGTGTGCATTTTCACCTGGCTGCCGACAAACTTGGGCTTGAGCAGGTATTCGACGCTGAAGGAGAGGATGAGGTAGAAGGCTATGACAGTCGCCGCCTGCCCCGCCGCGCCGTTGAGGAAAAGAATGGCGGCGGCGGGCAGCAGCACCGCGCCGATGCCGACGATGGGCAGGAAGGCGAGGATGGACATCACCCCGCCCCAGAGCACCGGCGAGCTGATGCCCAGGACGGCGAAGAGGATGCCGCCGAGCACGCCCTGAAACACGCCGCTGAGGCCGTTGCCGATCAGGATCACTCCGGCGATCTCCTCGAACTTCCGCAGCAGGAGAATGTCCTGCTCGTCCGGCAGGGGCGAGAGCCGGATGAGGAACTGAATCAGCCGGTCCATCTCGATGAGCAGGAAGTAGATCATCAGGATGAGAAAGCAGAACTGGAAGACGAAGCTCATCAGGTTCGCCGCCCAGACCGAGGCTTTGCTGTACATGAAAAGGCCTGCCTTCGTGCTCAGCTCTGAGACAATTTTGGTGATGTCGGCAGGCTGGAAATTGATGTGCAGCTCCTTCAGCGTCTCCTGCGTCTGCGCCACCCACTTGCTGTCTTGGATCGACTGCTGGATTTTCATGGGCAGGTTGCTGTCCCTGCCAAGCTGATAGACGCTCAGCGCCTCAGTGGACAGCGCGGTGATGCAGAAGGTCAGCGGCACAAAGATGATCAGGGCGACTAAAGCGCAGGTCAGGCTGGAGGCCATCCACGGCGAGACCCAGCGGCGCAGCCAGCTGTAGACCGGGCGGAAGATGCCGGAGAGCAGGAAGGCGAGAATCAGCATCTGCCAGAACGGCGAGAGCACCAAACCCAGCAGCAGAATAGATATGAGGAAGGCTGCGGCGAAATATTTAGACTGCCTGCTTTCAGGAGGATTGTTCTGTTCGGTCGGCATGACGGCTGTCTCTGAGGAAAGTGAAGCTGGGCTGCTGCTGCATGAGGATTCTGCCAGATTTGCGCGGCGCAGGCAAGCATGAAAACCGCCGCAGTCATCGTCACCCACAACTCGCAGGCCGTGCTGAGCCGCTGCCTTGCCGCTTTGGCCGCGCAGACCGCGCCGCCAGTCCTGACCGCGCTGATTGACTCCGGCTCAGAGGACAGCGGCTATATGCGGGCGCGCTGCCAGCAGCCCGGCTTCATTGTCCGCTGCGCCGAGAACATCGGCTTCAGCCGGGCCAACAACATCGGCTGGCAGGCGGTGCGGTCAGAAGCAGAGGCCGTCCTCTTTCTCAACCCGGACGCATTTCCTGCGCCGGAGAGCTTGGAGCTGGCCTGCGCCTTTCTTGCCGCAAACCCGGCGGTCGGCTGCGTCGGCGGCAGGCTGCTCGGCTTTGACGCGGCCAGCGGCCAGCCCACCGGCCTGCTGGACTCCACCGGCGTGTTCAGAAACTGGCATGGCCGCTGGCACGACCGCGACCAAGGCCGGCCCGACTGCGGCCAGCGCAGCCAGCGCGAAGAGGTTCCGGCGGTCTGCGGGGCCTTTCTGCTTGCCCGGCGGACTGCGCTGGAGCAGACAGCCCTGCCCGGCGGCGCAGTCTTTGATCCGGCCTTCTTTCTCTACAAAGAGGACATCGAGCTGTGCCTGCGGCTGCGGCGGGCAGGCTGGAAGATTGTGTATCTGCCCGAAGTGCTGGCGCATCATTGCCGGGGCTGGCAGCAGAACCGCAAGGCCATGCCCGCCTGGCTGCGCCTGACAGCGGCGCGCAACGAAGCGCTGCTCTACCGCCGCCATCCCTCGCCCTACATGCTCTGGGCCGTGCTGAAATACGCCGCAGTCCGCTGGCTGCGAATATAGGTGAAAGCAGAACGTTGCCGCAATGAAACGGCCGGACATCGCTGCCAAAACAACTGGATCTGACTTTGATCGCGGCGCTGCGCCGCAGCGCGTTTGAGCTTGAATAAAATGACCACAACGACCATAACCCTGCCCCTGCCTGATCTTGAACTTGTTTTCGTTCAAGGCGGAGAATTTATGATGGGGGATGACAACGGAGAATATGACGACGAGAAGCCTGCGCACCGTGTGCTGGTTTCCGGTTTCTGGATGAGCAGGTTCCAAGTGACCCAGCGGCTGTGGCAGGCGGTGATTGGGAATAATCCTTCCGAGTTCAAAGGAGAACGCCGCCCGGTGGAACTAGTTTCTTGGGATGACGCGCAGGATTTTTTACGGAAGCTTAACGCGCTGCCGGAAATGCAGAAATTCATCCGCCCGCTTGATCCGCCCGGCGCGGCATTCCGTCTGCCGACCGAGGCGGAATGGGAATACGCGGCCCGTGGCGGAATGTACAGCCAAGACTACAAATACGCAGGCAGCGACCGGGCCAAGCAGGTGGCCTGGCATGATGCGAACAGCGGCGGTGAGACGCACGAGGTTGGCCTGCTGCTGCCGAATGAGCTGGGGCTTTATGACATGAGCGGCAATGTCTGGGAATGGTGCGGCGACTGGTTTTCTGGTAAATACTACGCTGCCTGTCAGCAGCAGGGCCTTGTTGAAAATCCGCAGGGGCCTGACAGGGGCGAGTACCGGGTTCTTCGCGGCGGCAGCTTTTTCCACTATTCGCAGCGCTGCTGCGCTGTCTATCGGCTTGACAATCCGCGGGAGGATCGCAATGACGGCATTGGCTTCCGCCTTGTTCTCCCCCTTCCAGCAGGAAGCTGAACCGGCAGTTCCCGTGAGCAAAAAAAGGGAAAAAAGGGAAGAGCGGGAGCGGAGCTGGCTGCGGCAAGGAGAGCGAGGGGACCGAGCCTCCTTGCTGCTGCCAGCGCAGCGGACGCGGAAGAAGACATTTTCACCCCGAAGGGGTGCGATTCGTCAGCCCAAGGCAACGCCTTGGGCAGGCTGAGGAATGGAACTCCTTTGGAGTTTTTTTGATGCGCGATTTCACCCCGAAGGGGTGCGATTCGTCAGTGGAACTATATGACCGTCTCCCTCATCATCCCGACATGGAACGGCGGCAGACTGCTGGACGAGCTGCTGACCGCGCTGGCCCGGCAGACGCTCATGCCGGAGGAAATCCTGCTGGTTGATTCTGGCTCCACCGACGGCACGCTGGAGACAATCCAGCGGCATCAGGCTGGCAATCCCCGCCTGCGCCTGCTGCGCATCCCGCAGCAGGATTTCGATCACGGCGGCACACGCACTTGGGCCGCGCAGCAGACCACAGGCGAGATTCTCATCTGCATGACCCAGGATGCTATCCCGGCGGCTGACGACGCGCTGGAGCGGCTGATCCGGCCTTTCCGCGATGACGCGCTGCTGGCCGCGACCTACGGCAGGCAGCTGCCGCATCCTGACGCGACGCTCTTCAGCGAGCATCTCCGTCTCTTCAACTACCCAGCCCAGTCCCGGCTCCGCCGCCGCGAGGACGGTGCCGCCCTCGGTATCAAGACGGTCTTCATCTCCAACTCCTTCGCCGCGTGGCGCAGAGAGCCGTTGGCGGCGCAGGGCTGGTTTCCGCAGCGGCAGCTCTTCGGCGAGGACAGCTTGGCCTTGGCAAAACTGCTCGCGGGCGGGTATCATGTTCTGTATGTCAGCGAGGCCCTTGTCCGGCACTCGCACAACTACACTCTCTGGCAGGACATGCAGCGTTACTTCGACATCGGTGTCTTTCATGCCGGGCAGCAGGAGCTGCTGCTGCGCTTCGGCGGCCCCGGTGGCGCGGGCAGGCAGTATGTGCGCTCCGAGCTGGCCCTGCTGCTGGAGCGGCGGCAGTGTCAGCTCCTGCCGGAATGGTTCTGCCGCAACGCGGGCAAGTTCATCGCCTACCAGCTCGGCAGGCGGCAGCATCTCCTCCCGCGCGGCTGGGCGCGCCGCCTGAGCATGAACCCCGGCTGGCAGGGCTGGGCCTAACTCATGTCCCCTGCCCTGTCCTGGAACCTGCGCCAGCGCACGTCCTCCATCTACAAGCTGCTCCACATCCTCGACTGCTCGTTAGTCTGCGGCCACTTGGCCCTGCTGACGCTGCTCTACAAAGTGCCGTGGAGCCGCTACTACACCTGGCTGGAGCTGGTCGTCTTCGCCGCCAGCTTTGTCAGCTTCCACTACTTCCAGCTCTACCGCTCCTGGCGCGGCTGGAAGCTCTACCTGGAGTTCTTCGTCATCCTGAGAGCCTGGGCGGCGGTGGTTGGCTTCCTCCTCTTCTACTTCTTCGCCTTCAAGGTCTCAGACGGCTACTCCCGCGCGGTCTTCATCATCTGGTCGCTGACCACGCCGCTGCTGCTTTTCCTCTCGCACTTGGCGGTGCGGCAGGTGATGCGGCATTACCGGGCGCAGGGCAGGAACATCCGTCATGCGGTGATCGTCGGCGCGGGCGATCTCGGCGTGCGCATGGCGCAGCAGACCGAAGCCATTCCCTGGGCGGGCATCGAGGTGGTCGGCTTCTTTGACGACAAGCTGGATCAGAAGGGCCACCTTGCCGTGAACAAGCCGCTGCTCGGCAGGATACGCGACCTGCGCGAGTACCTGATGGTCAACGACATCGATTACGTCTACATCGCCCTGCCCATGCGGGCGGAGCGCAAGATCTTCTGGCTGCTGCGCGAGTGCCGCGACCTCGGCGCACACCTCTATCTGGTGCCGGATCTCTACATCTTTGGACTACACCACGCCGAGATTCAGTCCATCGGCGACACGCTCGTCCTCAGCTTCAACCCTGACCACAGCTGGAAGCGGGCCTTCGACATCGTCTTCTCCATCGCCATCCTCCTGCTGACCGCGCCGCTGATGCTCCTGATCATACTCCTGATCAAGTTAGACAGCAGAGGGCCGGTGATCTACCGGCACCGGCGCATCACCGCCATGGGCCGGGAATTCGGCTGCCTCAAGTTCCGCACGATGGTGGTGGACGCGGAGCGGAGGCTGCACGAGCTGCTGGCCGCTGATCCCGCCTTGGCCGAGGAGTGGCGCACCACCTTCAAGCTGAAGAAAGACCCGCGCATCACCCGCGTGGGCCGCTTCCTCCGCCGCACCAGCTTGGACGAGTTCCCGCAGTTCATCAACGTGCTCAAGGGCGAGATGAGCGTGGTCGGGGCGCGGCCCATCGTCGGCAGGGAGCTGGAGGAATACTACAAGGGCAGCGGCGGGCCGAGCGCGGGCCGCTACGTCTCCATGAAGCCGGGCATCACCGGCCTGTGGCAGGTGAGCAGGCGTAGCGACACCGAAAAGTATCAGGAGCGGATCGAGCTGGACGACTGGTACGTGCTCAACCACTCCC
Organism: Candidatus Electronema sp. JC; assembly: GCF_048287365.2. Taxonomy (NCBI): domain Bacteria; kingdom Pseudomonadati; phylum Thermodesulfobacteriota; class Desulfobulbia; order Desulfobulbales; family Desulfobulbaceae; genus Candidatus Electronema; species Candidatus Electronema sp. JC. The sequence goes on from NZ_JBLWEM020000063.1 coordinate 110,346, forward strand.
TTGTCGGCGACCTGAAGATCATCCTCAAGACTGTCGGCTGCATGATCAGCGGCAAAGGGGCGTACTGATTTTCAGCTGATCCGTTGCGCTGTGCGGCCCAGATAGGCCAGCCCGCCGATCAGCGAATAGCCGACCGCTACCGCAAAAAAAAGCAATGCCAGCGAGCGGGTTTGCAGCTCGGTCATGCCGGTCCAGCCGAAGAAGAAGACGTAGCCCGCGTCGCGCAGGCCAAGGCCGAAAATGGAAACCGGCAGGGCTTCCAGCAGGGTGATCAGCGGCACAAACGCGCTGAAATAGAAAAAAGCTGTCTGCGCATGAAGAGAAAGGGCCAGCAGCCAGACGATGACGATCACCGAGAGCTGAAACGCGAAGGAGATGGCCATCACCTGCGCCAGCAGTCTGCGGCTGGCTCCGTAGGCTTGAAAGGAGAGGAAAAATTTTTCCGCCAGACCGGTGAGGAGCGGGAAGCGGTCCAGTCTGGTGACGGCGAAAAAGATGCGCACCGGCTGCTCTTTGACCAAGGCGGCCAGCACGGCCAGCAGAAGCAGCAGAATGGTGAGCGGGGCGAAGAAAAACAGCAGATTGTCAAACTGCCGTGCAACAAGCACAGACGAAAGCAGGCTGAGGATGACCAAGGCGAGAAAGCCGGACAAGCGGTCAGCGAAAACCGAGGCGGCGGAACGAACTCCGCTGCTGCTTTTTTTGGCGATGTCGTAAATCCGGTAGGAGTCGCCGCCAATGTTTGAGGGCAGGAAGAGGTTGTAAAAGCTGCCGATCAGATAGGTGACGGTCAGCGTCCGCAGCGGGATGTCCACGCCGTCCGCGAGCAGAAAAATCCGCCATTTCCATGCGCTGGCCGCCGTGTTGAGAAAGAGCAGCAGCAGGATCAGCGGCAGAAAGCGGAAGTCTATCGAGGCGAACAGCGCGGCCAGCTCGCCCGCCGGAATCTTCCGGTAAAGCAGGAACATCAGCGTGCCGCTGAAAAGCATTTTCCCGGCCAGCAGCAGCGTTTTTTTTATCGTCCGGCTCATGGCGCCTCGTTCCGCATTTTGATGATCTTTGCAGGCACGCCAGCGGAGATGGTGTGCGGCGCAACTGATTTGGTCAGCACCGCGCCTGCTCCAGCCACGCTGCCCCGGCCCATGGTCACGCCGCCCAGCACAGTGACATTGCCTCCGAGCCAGACATCTTCCTCCAGCCGCACGCCGCCGTCGTTCCTGATTCCCTGCCTGCGGATGGGCATGTCCAAGCAGCCGATGTTGTAACTGCCGCCGCCGATGATCAGGCAGCTCTGGCCGATGACGCAGTCCGGGCCGATCTCCACAGGGCAGCCGTTCGTTGACTGCACGATAGTCTGGGCGTTGAGGCCGCAGTCGCTGCCGATGCGGATCGTGCCGTTTTTGCAGGAGAGCATGACGTTATTCGACAAAATCACATTGTCGTCGAGGCGGATGGAGACCGCCGCGCTGCTGTGCCGGGCATCGAGGACGCAGCCCTCGCTGATGACCGTCGAGTTGCCGAGGCTGATGCGGCCCGGATGGCGAAGAGTGATGCCGGGGGCGAAGAGGCAGCCCTTGCCGCACCCGGCGAACAGACGCGGCCAGAACATCTGCCGGAGCAGCATTCCGGCAGCTCCAGGCAGCGGCCCCAGCATCATGCACCATTCGTAATATAAAAAAGTCAGCAGCGAACGGCTGCCGACCATCACATCCTGATATTTGGCCAAAGGCGAGCCTGTGCCGCTGACAGCTTGGTGCGTTTTCTGCATGATTCAGACAGGGAGGAAAGAGGCTGAAGCGTTCCTGAAAGAGTACCCGGAGCAGGCGGGCGGCGCAACTGCAAAGCGGCGGCTGGAAAAGGACGGCCTCTTGCGCTATAATTGATCTGAACGCCAGCTGCGGCAGCCGCAACGGCCTGCACGCCCTGCTCATCCCAATTCAGGAGGATCTATGGGACTTTTTGACGCATTGCATCTGACCGGCAATCCGACGGCGGTGGACTGGGAGATGACCCCGGAATACACCTTCGGCACCTTTGAAAGCTGGGGCGGTCGGGAACGCGTCCGCAGCAGCAAAGAGCGGATTTATTATTTTTTCATTGATGCCTGGGGCAAGGAGCCGAAGCTCTGCCTGATGGAGCGCGGCATCAAGTACGCCCGCGTGGTGGCTGAAATTCTCGCGCCGCCGGAGCTGCTCCGACGCTGCGTGGCAGGGCAGGGCAAGGTCGCCTATTTTGAGCGCACTCATGCCATTGACGAGGAGCTGAAGCAGTGGCTGATCGACAACGTGATGAGCAGCGCGGACAACTCCAAGGTGGTGCCGGTGGCGAGCGAGGACCGCAGCGACCGGCTGGGGTCTGCTGGTCTGCCGGGGCTGGACGAGCCGCTGCCAGCCGGGCTGGCGCCGGTACAGCTGCCGGACAGTCCGGCGGAGCTGACCGAGGAGGAGGCGGACCGGCTGATCCGCGAGCTGGGCCTGCTCGACCATGAGCGCAACCCGGCGGGCGGCTTCAACGCCTTCTTGGTTGACAACGGCGACGGCCTGACTGTGACCGACAAAGTCAGCGGCCTGACTTGGCAGCGCGGCGGCTTGGACATCATGAGCAGCCGGATGCTGCGCAAGGCGGTTGAGGAGCTGAACCGGGAGGGCTTTGCCGGGCATTCGGACTGGCGGCTGCCGACCTTGGCCGAAGCGCTCTCTCTGATGCAGCCGGAGATGAATGCCAAAGGCCAGCACATACATCCGGCTTTTTCTTCCGACCAGCCTTTCATCTTTGTTGACGCAGTGCGGAAGCCTGGCGGCCAGTGGTTTGTTGATTTCAAGCACGGGCGCGCCTACTGGGCTTCCGGCACCATTCCCGGCGGCTTTGGCCGTCTCTGCCGCAAGGCGTGAGAAAAAGGGAAGCCGACCTCACAGCGCAGGGCGCGGATTCCTGATTCTTTCCCTTCAGACCGGATGTTCAGCGCAGCTCTGTTCTTCCTGACCGGGCCAGCTGCGCCAGCCGGATTTGCTCCTTGCGCTGAAAGCCGTATTCAACCAGCCGTTTGATATCCGACCACATGGTTTCGCTGCCCATGATGGCCACCACAATCGCGTCGTCGCCCCGCTTGAATTGGCCGACATAAGTCTGTCTCGCTCGGCTGGTGAAGCCGGTTTTGCCGCCCACCGCACCTTCCACCTGCCAGAGGGCCTTGTTGTGGTTGCGCAGGGTCTTGCCGCAGGCGGTGCTGGCCTTGGTCCGCCGCATCCGCTCGGCAAAGTCGCGGTCCTGCATGGCATGACGGAAAATTTCCGCCAAATCCCGCGCCGTGCTCTGCTGTCCTTCGGCAGTCAGTCCGGAGGCGGTGCGGCAGATGGTGTTCTTCGCCCCCCAAAGCCGGGCATGCAGGGTCATCAGTTTGGCGAAGGCCTCCTCGCTGCCCGCAATTTTCTCGGCCAAAGCCACGCTGGCATCGTTGGCTGAAGCCAGCAGCACGGCGTTGATCAGGTCGTCGGCTTTGTAGCGTTCCCCGGCGTTGAGATAAATTTTCGAGCGGGGCATGGATTCGGCATGGGAGCTGACAGCAACCTTCTCGTGCTCCTCCAGCCGCTTGAGGGCGATCATGCCGGTCAGAACTTTAATGGTCGAGGCGGGCTGGCGGGGGCTGTCCGGAGCTTTGGCGAAAAGCGGCTCGCCAGTCTGCGCGTCCAGAATCATCACGCTCTTTGAGCTGATCTGCCGCTCCACTTCGGCAGCTGCGGGAGCCTCTTTGAAAATCCGGCTGACCGCAGCCTGCACCTGCTCCTTGAACCTGCTCTCAGCCAGCAGCTCGGCGGCGGCTCCAGCCCGCACGGTCTTTTTCACCGCAGCAGGTTTCCGCTTGACCGCTTTTCTGGCGGTTTTCACTGCCGCCTTTTTTTTCGCCGGAGAAACGTTTTTTTTCAGCCCGGCGGCCTGTACCCGTTTTTTGCCGCCGGACAGCAGCGGCACAGCGGCGGCGGCCTGAAGCTGGACAACGAGAAAGCAGGCTGTCAGCAGGTGAATGAGGAGGAGTTTGGACTTGGTCATGGTCAACAGTGCGGCTGCATGATAGGTTCAGGTCTGCTTTCTTAGATAGCAAGTCAGGCTGCTGGCTGTCAAGCGGTTTGGCCGCTTATTTTTGAGAAAAATTCCTATTCTCCGAGCGGCGGCAGCAGCCTTCCACCTTTTATTGTACTGCTTTTTTTCTTAAAACGAGAAATAAAAGCGCATGATTGTCCTCAGTTTGGCTCCAGCCTGCGGCTAAATCCAAGGTCTGAAAAAGTTGCGTCAGCTCGGCCCGCAGCTTTTCGGTCAAAACAGGAAACGCAGGCTGAAGCCAGCCCGCCGCCTGCTGCATTGCAGCGGCCAGCCGCGCCGGGCGAAGGACAAAGGCCGCGCTGTCAGCCGCGCTGAACGCCGCCGCCAGCTCCGGGCCGAGCAGCTGAAGCATGGCGCCTTCCTCCTGCTCCTGGGCCAGCAGGCGTTGCAGTCTCGATTCACCGTTGGCAAAATACAGCAGGCCGCCGCTCAGGGCAAGAGCCGGATGCGCGGCATCAGCAGGCAGGAGGTTCCAGTGGTGCAGGGACTGGCCAGCTGCCTCTGTCGTCTGCTCGGCGGCCAGCCGTCCCAGTTCGGCGGCCAGCCTGCTCCGCAGGGCGGTCAGAAGCTGCCGCGCCTGCTCCGGCTGCCGCGCTTGGACAGCAAGAGAGACTGTCGGCACAGGAAAAAGGCCGGTGCTGGCCAGCTCGCCAAGGCTCACGGCGGCCTGCGGCCCCAGCGCGGCCATGACTTCAGCAAAGGGCAGGCCGAAGAGCTGCCGCGCCTTCTCATCCAAGCTGGTCGGATCAGCGGCGGAAAAAAGGTCAGTCTCCAAGCCGGAGAACCAGAAATAGAGCAGACTCTGCTTGTTGAGCAGATGCAGGGCCAGATTCCGCTGCCCGCGCTGCCGCGCCCGCGCCTGCCGGACAGCCTCGTGCAGCCGGGCCGGCTCGCAGTCAGTCCGGCTGCGGAAGCGCAGCTCGCCCTGCCGCTCCGCCGCCGCCGCGCTCAGGCTGGTGAAGCCTTGCAGGCGGACGGCTGCCTCGTGCTGCCCGGCTGCGGCCAAGGCGGTTTGAAGCGTGGCCACATTGCTGTAAAATTTGGCGAAAAAATGGCTGTCCGCCGCCTCTTCCGCCCAGAATTTCTGCGCCGCCGCAAACTGCGGGCTGCTGTCCAAGCCGCCGCCCTGCTCCTGCTGCCGGATTGCCGCCGTCACAGTCTCCGGGCTGTAGGCAAGGATGATCACGCCGTCGCGGACAGTCCCGTAGAGCGATTCGTCATCATCCAAATGGATGCGGGTCAGCTCCAGCCCTGCCGCTGTCTGCTCTTGGCTCACCTCGCTCATGGTCAGGCGGGCAAGAGCGGCCACCGTGCTGGCCGCCGCCGATGAACCAAAGGCCAGCAGCGTCCGCCGCCGCTCCGCTTCCGGGTCTTGGCGCAGGCGGGCCGGATCAGGGGCGAGCAAGGCCAGCGTCGCGTCGTCGCCGAAAAGCCGCTGCAAAACCGGGCTGCGGAACAAGTCCGCCGCGCCGTCATAAAATTTCTCATAACGGCGGACAGCTTCCTCATCCGCGCCTCTTTCGGCGAGGAGGCCGCGCATGGTCTCTTTGGCAAAAAATTTTCCCGGCGCCGAGTCAGGAAAGGCGCGGGACAGCCCGCGCAGATCAAAAAGACTGAGAACAGCCCACGTGTCGGCAGGAAGATAGGCGGCATAATAGGCGCTGTCCGGGTCCGGCGCGGCTGCCGACCGGAGGAACCAGAAGCCCGCCCCGGCCAGCAGCAGGAGAATCAATATGATTTTTTTCATTTTTTCATTTTCTGGGAGCGGCAAAGGGAAAGCAGCGGACAGGGAAATTGTACTGCAAGCCGATGCAAAGTCAATCCGCATCAGGTATGATGGACGCGGCCTGCAAGGGGCGACGAACTGTTTTTTTCAAATTTAAGCCTGCGGACAGCAGCGCTGTCTGCGGAAGGAGCTGCGCAATGGACAAGATCATCGTGCTGGCCACCAGCAACCAGAACAAAGTCAAAGAGCTGCGGGAACTGATCAAAGGCTTTCCGGTGGAAATCAAATGTTTGAAGGATTTCGGCCCGCTGCCCGAGGCGGTTGAGGACGGCGCGACCTTTGAGGAGAACGCCTATAAAAAAGCCCTGCATTACGCCCGCGTGCTGGGCCTGCCTGCGCTGGCCGACGACTCCGGCCTGTCAGTGGATGCCCTGAACGGCGCGCCCGGCGTGTATTCAGCCCGCTACAGCGGCGAAAAAGCTGCGGACTGGGATAATTGCGAAAAACTCCTGCGGGAGATGGAGGGCAAAACAGACCGCGCCGCCCGCTTTGAGTGCGTTCTCTCGCTGGCCGTGCCGCACGGCCCGGCTTTGACTTGGGAGGGCCGCTGCGAGGGCCGGATCACCGGACAGCGGCAGGGAGAGGCCGGTTTCGGCTATGACCCGGTCTTTTTTTATGAAGAATTCGGCAAAACCTTTGCAGAAGTGAGCATGGCGGAGAAAAGCCGGGTCAGTCACCGGGGCAGGGCGATGCGCGAATTCGCCGCTGAATTTGACAAAGTCATGCAATGGCTTAAACAGCGGATGAGCGAGATCAAGCCGCCCAAGCCGGACCACAGCGAATTTGAACACAACGACTGGTCCTGAGCAGCGCAATCTTTTTCCATTTCTTGATCTGCGTCAAGGAAAGGAGTATGCTCTTCAAATATACTGTTCCTTACATGCGGCGGAATTTCATCCGCCGCCCTCACCGCAACGAATATACGGAGACTTTTTCATGAAAAAAATTATTCTGTTCGCTTCCGCAGCCGCTTTTCTGGCCATTTTCGGCGGCCACAACGCCTTTGCTGAAGACAAAGCCGCCGCGCCTGCCGCCGAGGCGGCCAAACCTGCCGCGCCGTCGCTCTACGAACAGCTGGGCGGCGAGAAGGCCGTTGACGCGGCTGTTGATCTGTTTTACAAAAAAGTGCTGGCTGACGACCGCGTCAACGGCTTCTTCAAAGGCGTGGACATGAACCGCCAGCTGGCCATGCAGAAGGGCTTCCTCACCTTCGCCTTCGGCGGGCCGAACAGCTATGAGGGCCGCGACCTGCGCGGCGCGCACACTCATTTAGTGCAGCGCGGACTGAACGACACGCATTTCGATGTCATTCTTGAGCACCTTGGCGCGGCGCTGAAAGAACTGGGCGTGAAGGACGAGCTGATTCAAAAGGCTGCTGATGTCGCCAACAGCGTGCGCAAGGATGTGCTGAACAAGTAAGTTTTTTTGCCACCGCAAAGCAGGCTGGCCGCAACGGTCAGCCTGCTTTTTTTTGTGTCATCTTACCCCCCCCCCATGAAATTTTTCCTTGCAATTCTGAATAACTAAGCAGGTTGATCTGCCGTCCGTCCACCCGGATCAGCCCTGCCGCGCTCAGATCGCTGAAGATGCGCGACAGCGTTTCCGGGCTGGTGCCGAGGAGATTGGCCAGCTGCTTTTTCGGCATGTCCAAAACCACCTGATCTCTGCGCTTCTGCTGCTCTGATAAATAAAGAAGATGGGCGGCCAGCCGCTCCGGCGCGCCTTTCAACGCAAGGCTTTCAATTGCGGCGGCGAAGCGGCGCATTCGCTGCGACTGCACGCTGAGGACGGACAGAGCCAGCTCTGGGTGGCTGGCGGTCAGAGCGACGAAATCAGGACGGGGAAAGAACAGGGCGACAGCTGCGCTCATGCTGGACGCGCTGGCCGGAAACAGCTGGCCGTGAAACACTGGCACGAGGCCGAACGGCTCGCCCGGGCCAAGCACATACAAAATATGCTCCCTGCCGTCCGGAGCCATTTTGAAGACCTTCACTTGCCCTTCGGCGACCACATAAAAGCCGCCGCTCGCCGAGCCTTCGGTGAAAATCATCTCCCCCCGGCGGAAACGCTTCTCCACAGCGATGTCCGTCAGCTGCCGCAGCAGCGGCTCGGCCAGCCCTTTGAACAAAACCGATGCCGCCACCGCCCGTTCTTTGCCTTTCATAAAATTGCGCAATGTTTTTTCTTTTCTTGATCTACATCAAGGAACAAGGCTTGCTGTTGCAAGTATAGTATCCCTATATGCGGCAGTCGCCTTGCAGGTCGGCACCGCAGCGGCTGGCGGAACTTTTTCTTTGACAGCAGGATTCATTTGGCATATAGAAAATATTCTATACCACAAAAATGGACTCATGTCTTCAAAATTGAGCGGAGAGCTTGACTGCTCACAGGTTCAGCCTTAACTGATAAAGATTCTCATTTTTATCTTTGCAGGTTTTTCTCAGAAAAAATCTGCTTTATGATGAACTTATCTGCAATACTTGCCAAGAAATTTTTTGAATATCTCCTTGCTGAGAAAAACTCTGCGCAGAGGCGGCAGAATGCCGGGCGGACAACTCCTCTCCTGCCGCCTTGGGCATCTGCCGCTGAAGCCTTCCGCCGCCTCTGCAACGGCTGCGGCGCCTGCGCCCAAGCCTGCGGCAGCGGCATCATCAGCATGGACAAGGACGGGTTTCCGATTGTTGATTTCAAGCAAGGCAGCTGCACTTTCTGCGGCGACTGCGCCCGCAGCTGCCTGACTGGCGCATTGCAGTTTGACCCAGAACAAAAGCCGTGGACTGTTGCCGCCCGCATCAGCGAGAACTGCCTGCTCGGCAGCCGGGTTCTCTGCCGCACCTGCGGCGACTGCTGCGAGCATGGAGCGATTCATTTTCCGCTGGCGGAAGGAAGGCGGCCTCAAATTTCGCCGGAACAATGCACCGGCTGCGGGGCCTGCGTCAGCGTCTGTCCGGTCGGAGCGGTTTCCTTAGCAACCTGCAACAAAGGTGAGTGAAATGAATTTATCCGGCATCGTGGCGCATGTCCAGCCGGTCTGCCCGGTCGCCCTGCGCGGACGGCTGGCCGATCTGGCCGGAGTGGAAATCCACGCGATCAAAGAAGACGGGCGGCTGGTCATCAGCGTTGAGGACGCGCCGGAAACAGCGCCGGCGGAACTGCTGGAGCGGGTGCGGAACCTGCCGGATGTGTGCTGCGCCGCAATGATCTACAGCTATTCCGGCTCAATGCAGAAGAGCGCGTCCTTGTTCGCTCAAAATTATGACCGCTGGCGCGGCAAAGGAGGTCTGGCATGAATATTTCCAGCATTGTGGTGCATTCCCGCCCGGAGAGCACAGAAGCTCTGCGCAGAGAGATGGCGGCCTTGGCCGGTGTTGAGGTCCATGTGGCCCAGCCCGACGGCAGGCTGGTGATCACGGTCGAGGACACCCCGGACGCGGCTCCGTCAGACACAATTATGAAGGTGCAGCTCATGCCCGGCGTGCTGGGTGCGGCAATGATTTATAACTATTGCGATGAGTAGGCTGCGGCATATGCGAACAAACGCGGCGCAGGAGCAGTGCCGCATATATAACAGTGACTTCACAAGGAGGAGAAGTTATGAAACTCAACAGGCGTGATTTCATCCGGGCAAATGCTGCTGCGGCAGCTGCTGCGGTGGTTGGCGTGAATCTGCCAGCAGCCGATGCGCTGGCGCAGAAAACTGATGACAGCGGCATCCGCTGGGACAAGGCACCCTGCCGCTTCTGCGGCACAGGCTGCACCGTCCTGGTTGGTGTCAAAGACGGCAGAGTGGTCGCAACGCAGGGCGACCCAGACGCGCCAGTCAATCGCGGCCTGAACTGCATCAAGGGCTACTTCCTCTCTAAGATCATGTACGGCAAAGACCGTCTGACCCAGCCCCTGCTCCGCAAGAAGAATGGCCGATACGATAAGAACGGCGAGTTCGCTCCGGTCTCATGGGACGAGGCCTTTGACATCATGGAGCTGAAGTTCAAGGAGTCTATCAGGAAGAACGGCCCGGACTCAGTGGGCATGTGCGGATCAGGGCAGTGGATGATCTGGGAAGGCTATGCCGCGCAGAAGTTCATCAAGGCAGGGCTGCGCACCAACAACCTTGACCCCAACGCCCGACACTGCATGGCCTCGGCGGTCACAGGCTTTATGCGCACCTTTGGCATTGACGAGCCGATGGGCTGCTATGATGACATTGAGCATGCTGACGCGTTCGTGCTCTGGGGCTCAAACATGGCTGAGATGCACCCGATCCTGTGGTCGCGAGTCACCAGCCGCCGCCTTACCGCTGAGCACGTCAAGGTCGCGGTGATGTCCACATACCAGCATCGCAGCTTTGATCTTGCGGACTTGCCGATTGTCTTCAAGCCCCATTCCGATCTGGTCATCCTGAACTACATCGCCAACTACATCATCCAGAACGGCAAGGTCAATCAGGACTTTGTTAAACAGCACGTCAAGTTCAAGACCGGCACCACGGACATCGGCTATGGCCTGCGTCCTGAGCATCCTAAGGAGAAGGCGGCCAAGAACGCGGGCAAGGCCAATGACGCGGTTGATTGCAGCTTTGAGGACTACGCCAAGTTTGTCGCCGAATACACCTTGGACAAGGCGCATGAGATGTCTGGCGTGCCAAAAGAAACGTTGGAAGAGCTGGCCAAGCTGTATGCTGATCCCAAGCGCAAGGTAATGTCTTTCTGGACCATGGGCTTTAACCAGCACACACGGGGCACGTGGGTCAATAACATGATCTACAACATCCATCTCTTGGTGGGCAAGATCTCCGAGCCAGGCAACAGCCCATTCTCGCTCACCGGCCAGCCTTCAGCCTGCGGCACAGCCCGTGAAGTCGGCACATTCGCCCATCGGCTGCCTGCGGATATGCAGGTCACTAACCCTGAGCATCGGCATCACGCTGAGGAGATATGGAAGCTGCCGGAAGGAACCATCCCGGACAAGGTTGGTTATCACATTGTCCAGCAGAACAGAATGCTCAAGGACGGCAAGCTGAACGTCTATTGGGTGATGTGCAACAACAACATGCAGGCCGGTCCCAACCTGAATGAGGAGAGCTATCCAGGCTACCGCAACCCGGACAACTTCATCATTGTCTCAGATGTTTATCCGACCGTCACGGCGCTGGCCGCTGACCTGATCCTGCCTGCGGCCATGTGGGTGGAGAAGGAAGGCGCCTGGGGCAATGCCGAGCGGCGCACGCAGTTCCTGCGCCAGCAGGTCAGGGCTAAGGGCGAGGCCAAGAGCGACCTGTGGCAGATCGTCGAATTCTCCAAACGCTTCAAGACTGACGAGGTTTGGCCTAAGGAGCTGCTGGACAAGAACCCGGCTTACAAAGGCAAGACGCTGTATGAGGTGCTCTATGCTAACGGCCAGGTGAACGAGTTCCCTCTGAGCCAGCTGCAAAAGGGCTTTGACAACGACGAGTCGCATTATTTCGGCTTCTACATCCAGAAGGGGCTGTTCGAGGAATATGCCAAGTTTGGCCGTGGCCATGGACATGATCTCGCGCCGTTCGAGATGTACCATCAGGCGCGCGGCCTGCGCTGGCCAGTGGTGGACGGCAAGGAGACTTTGTGGCGTTTCCGCGAGGGCTATGATCCCTATGTGAAAAAAGGCGAGGGCCTGAAGTTCTACGGCCACAAGGACGGCAAGGCCGTGATCTTCGCCCTGCCCTACGAGCCGCCGCCGGAGATGCCGGACGCGGAATATGACATCTGGCTCTGCACAGGCCGGGTGCTGGAGCACTGGCATTCCGGCTCCATGACCCGCCGGGTGCCGGAGCTGTACCGGGCTGTGCCGGACGCGCTGCTTTACATCCACCCGGAGGACGCGAAGAAGCGCGGCCTCAAACGCGGCGAGCTGGCAAAAATTGTCTCCCGCCGGGGCGAGATCACCTGCACAGTGGAAACGCAGGGCCGCAACAAGCCGCCGCAGGGACTGGTCTTCATTCCGTGGTTTGACGAGGGCCGCTTGGTCAACAAACTGACCTTGGACGCAACCTGCCCGATCTCCAAGCAGACCGACTTCAAGAAGTGCGCGGTCAAGATCATGAAGGCGTGACGGAGCGGATTATGAGCAATGAACAGCCTGCCAGCCCGGCGCGGCGGCGGCTTTTAACTGAAACTCTTCCGGCGGCAGCAGGCGCGGCAGTCCTGGCCGTCCTGCTTGGCGGACATCAGCAGTCGGCGCAGGCCTTGCCGCCCCATGCAATCAGGCCGCCGGGCGCATTGCCGGAGGAGGACTTCCTGTCCGCCTGCCTGCGCTGCGGCCAGTGCGTGCGTGCCTGCGAGAAGAATCTGCGCCAAGACAAGGGCGGGGAAACAGCGCAGCCGGAAGCCTTCCCGACAGACGCGGGGGCGTTCGTCTCGCAGTTAGCTGAGCTGGGGACAAACGCGCCGCTGGAAACAGCGGTGCCGGTGCTGCGTTTGGCCGAGTTCGGCAGCGGCATTCCGGCGGGCACGCCGTATTTCGTCCCCCGGATCAGTCCTTGCCGCCTCTGCGAGGACATGCCCTGCGTCAAAGCCTGTCCTTCCGGCGCGCTCAACAAGAAACTCCCCTCGATTGACAAGGCCAGAATGGGGCTGGCCGTGCTGGTGGATCATGAAAACTGCCTCAACCATCAGGGTTTGCGCTGCGATGTCTGCTACCGCAACTGCCCGGTGATTGACAAGGCCCTGACCTTGGAAATGCAGGTCAACCAGCGCACCGGCGTTCATGCCCGCCTGATTCCGACTGTGCATTCCAAGCATTGCACCGGCTGCGGCAAGTGCGAACGATCCTGCGTGCTGGAAAATCCGGCGATCAAGGTGCTGCCGCTGGCGCTGGCTAAAGGCGAGCTGGGCAGGCATTACCGGCTGGGCTGGGAAGAGAAGGAAAAGGCGGGGCATTCGCTGATTCCGCCAGTCCTGCAACTGCCAGTGCGCAAACCGGAGGAGCTGCCATGAAACAACGCATTGCAGGCCGTGAGGCCGTTGCAAAAAAAGGCTGGCTGCGGGCGCACAAGTGGCTGCTGCTCCGCCGTTTGTCGCAGCTCGGCATCCTCGGCATCTTTCTGCTGGGGCCGCTGGTTGGCATCTGGATCATCAGCGGGACGCTTTCGGCCAGCACAGTGCTTGGCTTTCTGCCGCTGACCGATCCGCTGCTCTTGGTGCAATCCTTGGTGTCCGGGCATCTGCCGGAAACAGCCGCCGTCTTTGGTTTCATAGCTGTGCTGGTCATCTACAGCCTGCTTGGCGGGCGGACGTACTGCGCTTGGGTCTGCCCGGTCAACCTTGTCACTGACGCAGCCGCATGGACAAACCGGCGGCTGGAACTGAAGAAAAACCTCAGCCTGAGCAAAACCACCCGCTGGTGGCTGCTCGGCTTCATCATCGTCTTGTCCGCGCTGACCGGCAGCATCGTTTGGGAAGCGGTCAATCCCGTGACCGCCCTCCAGCGCGGCCTGCTTTTCGGCATGGGACTGGGCTGGCTGCTGCTCGCCGCGATCTTCGTCTTTGACGCATTTGTTCTGCGGCATGGCTGGTGCGGCCACCTCTGTCCGGTCGGCGCGGCCTACAGCCTGCTTGGCTTCACCGCCGCGCTGCGGGTCAAAGCCGCTGGCCGCGACCGCTGCACCGACTGCATGGACTGCTTCACCGTCTGCCCAGAGCCGCAGGTCATCCGGCCCGCGCTCAAGGGCGACGCAAGCCCGGTCATTCTTTCCCATAACTGTCTCAACTGCGGACGCTGCATGGATGTCTGCCCGCAGGATGTGTTTTGCTTCTCTCAACGAACCTGATGGAGTTTGTCATGAAAAAGACCATTCTCACACTCTCTCTGCTGACTGCCGCCCTCACCTGCCCGCCAGCTTTTGGCGGCAAGGACGATAATTCTCCGGCCCCGGCGCAGGACAATGTTCAGGCGCAGACTGCTGTGCAAGCAAAAGCTGCCGGGCCGTTGAAAGGTTTGCGTAAAAATGAAATCAACGGCCCGGAAGACGCGCCGGTGGATCCGAACTGGACCACCAAGGATGCCAAGGTGCCGCGCACCTTCATCCATCAGCCGCCGGTGATTCCGCATGACATCAGCGGTTTCACGCTCAACACCGCGCAGAATGACTGCCTCGGCTGCCACGGTGTCGAGGGATCCGGCGCGCCCAAGCCCTTCAAAACCCACTACACGGACCGAGACGGCAAACCGACGGAAACGGTTTCCAAACGCTGGCATTTCTGCCTTCAGTGCCATGTCGGCCAAGTGGACGCGCCGCCTTTGGTGGAAAATGTTTTCGGCAGCGGCAAGGGGAAATATTCATTAGGAACCAAGGAGTAAATCCGGCTAAATATATTTTTCAGATTCAGCGAAAAATAAACTTGCATTTTTCGCTGAATCTGAGATACTGCTGTTTAAAAAAATAAAATTTTTTAAAGGTCAACTTTCTGACCTGAAAAAATCAAAGATGGAGGAATGTATGAAGGTGAAGGCCGCAGTTTGGTCATGCGCTGCTTTGCTTGCCGCAGGCGCAGCTCATGCCGCAGAAGACAGCCGTCCTGCCGCATTGTCGCAAGAAACGAAACAATGTTTGCAATGTCACAAAGACATCAACACCGGCATGTATCAGGAGTGGGGCGAAAGCAAGCATTTCGGCGCAAATGTCGGCTGCTACGAGTGCCACAAGGCGGAAAAAGGCGAGAAAGACGCGATTGACCACAACGGTTTTTCCATCTCCGTCATTGTCTCGCCCAAGGACTGCTCGCGCTGCCACGCCAAAGAGGTGGAGGAGTTTGAAGGCTCCCACCATTCCAAGGCCGGCCAGATTATGGGTTCCTTGGACAACACCTTGGCTGAGGTGGTCGAAGGCAACAAGGGCATGAAAACCGAGGCCTTCCCGAAAGGCGTTTCCGCAGCGGCGGTCAACGGCTGCTGGCAGTGCCACGGCAATGTGGTGCAAGTGCTGCCCAACGGCAAGCTGGATCCTGCAACTTGGCCCAACACCGGCATTGGCCGCATCAACCCGGACGGCAGCGAAGGCAGCTGCGCGGCCTGCCATTCACGGCACAACTTCTCCGCTGCTCAGGCCAGAAATCCTGAGAACTGCGGCAAGTGCCACATGGGGCCGGATCATCCGCAGATCGAGATATACAACGAGTCCAAGCACGGCATTGCCTATCAGGCCAACAAGGACCGGATGAACATGAATTCCTCCAAGTGGATTGTCGGCGAGGATTACTCAGCGGCCCCGACCTGCGCCACCTGCCACATGTCCGCGACCAAGGACATGGATGTTTCTCACAACGTCGGCCTGCGCATCAAGTGGAACAACCGCCCGGCGATCTCCAAAGAGACGCACACAGTGGACGCTGGCTGGGGCTTGGAGTCCGCCAAAATCACCGGCGACGAGCGGCGGGTCAACATGAAGAAGGTCTGCATCTCCTGCCATAACGTCAACTTCACGGACAATTTCTTCATTCAGTATGAAGAGCTGATGAAGCTCTATCATGAGAAGTTCGCTCATCCCGGCATCAAGCTCTACGATGCGGCCACCAAAGTGCTGAAGGCAATCAAGGGCAAAGAGTATGTGCAGTTCGCCCAAGCTATTGACTTCACGTGGTACGAGATATGGCATCATGAAGGCCGCCGCGCACGGCATGGCGCAGCGATGATGGCTCCTGACTACACCCATTGGCACGGCACCTACGAGGTGGCCAAGCATTGGGCTGCCAAGTACATTCCTGAACTGAAGGAAGTCATTGAACAAGGCAAGCACAGCGAGAACAAAGAAGCAGTTGCTGCGGCTGAAGAGCTGGAGAAGCTGCTGACTGAGACGCTGGAGAGCGACAACCACAAGTGGTTCATCGGCAAGGAAGACGCTGCTGACAAAGAAGAACGGGCGAAACGCGCTGAGGAGTTCAAGGCGAAGTACGCCAAATAAGCTGGCGTGAGCAGGCGGGGTCGGTCGGCCCCGCCTGCCGCTGCATTTCTGCAAAACAAAAGCCGGAGAAGCGGTGCTTCTCCGGCTGGATTGGCGGCGCGGGATATCATCAGAACTTGCTCATCTGATTCATCAGCTTGAGTTTCTCCGCGCCCATGTTTTTCTGCATCATCTGCGGCTGAATGACCTGCATCATGTAATTCTGCCCGGCGCGCTCGGTCATCATCTTGCCGCGCATCTGCTCCTTGAACGGCATCTCAGGATAGACGGAAGACATTGTCTGCTGCTGCATCTCCGTCACGATCTCGTTAATTATTTTCAAGATCGACGGATCCAAATTTAATTTCTCGGCAGCATGAGAGACGGAAAAAGACAATGCTGAAGCAAATGCGGTGACAGTCAGGATTGACTCTGATTTTTTCAGTGTGCTCATTTTATTTTCCCCCTCTCAGTTCAGTTGAATAACCTCTCCTGTTTTCAGGATACCGTAAACATCCTGCGAAAGTCAAGAGAGCATCTCTCTTTTTTATTTTCTTTCCCGTTTGTATGCAATGAAAAACGGCTCTGTTTCGCCGTTCTCCTGTTTCAGCCTGCTTCCTCGGAAAAACAGCCGGATCTGCCTGTGCGGTCAAAAAATGCTTGCAGTTTGCCCGGCGGAATTTCATACTTGAGCTGCGTCCGGGCTGACAGCGCAGTCTCACCGGGCCGACCTGACCTGTTTTTTCAACCATCAGCGCGGAGGTGCGCATGAAACAGCCGGAAACCGCCTACTGGGTCGCGTCCATGCTGGGCAAGAAAAAGGGCGTGTCTGATTTGAACGTCACTGTGGGCAAGCCGCTCCAAGTCGAGATTGACGGCGCGATGACACCCGTGGAGGTGGAGCCGCCGGTGGAGGAGCTGACACCGTTCCAGACCGAGGTCTTCGCCCTGAATCTGATCAACGGCAACCAGCGCCTGCTCAAGGACTTGGTCGCCACCGGCTCCTGCGACACCTCCTACACCTTGGAGGGGAAAGCCCGTTTCCGCGTCAACGTCTTCACTCAGAAAAGCTGCTTTTCCACCGTGCTGCGCAAGCTGGAGACCAAGATTCCTTCGATCAGGGATTTTGGCTTTCCCGACTGCTTCTACAAAATGGCCAAGGAGCGCAACGGCCTGATCCTCTTCACCGGCGGCACCGGCACCGGCAAGACCACCTCGCTGGCCTCGATCCTCAACGAGATCAACGAGACCCGCGCCGTTCATATTGTCACCTTGGAAGACCCGATCGAATACGTGCATCCGCATAAAAAAGCCACCTTCAACCAGCGCGAGCAGGGCGAGGATTATGACTCCTTCGCCAACGGCCTGCGCGCCGCCCTCCGCCAGGCGCCGAAGGTGATTTTCGTCGGCGAGATCCGCGACCGCGAGACGCTGGAGATCGCCCTCACCGCCGCCGAGACCGGCCACGTGGTTTTCTCCTCCATGCACACCATCGACGCGGGCCAGACCGTCAACCGAGTCATCGGCATGTTCGAGCACGACGAGCAGGCGCAGATCCGGGTGCGCCTGGCTGACACCATCCGCTGGATTGTCAGCCAGCGCCTGCTGCCCAAGCTCGGCGGCGGCCGGGTGGCGGCACTGGAGATCCTACACACCAGCCTGCGCGTCAAAGACCTGATCCTCAACGGCGAGGACATCCCGGCGGACAAAACTTTCTACAGCATCCTCACTGAGGGCGTGACCTTGGACATGCGCACCTTTGACCAGCATATCCTCCAGCTCTTCGAGCAGCAGCTCATCAGCGAGGATGTGGCCATGACCTACTGCTCCAACCGCAGCGTGATCAAGCGGGGCATGGACACCATCAAGGCCACCAAGGGCGAAAGCACATCCAGCATCACAGGGCTGGCCATGGAGCAGGAGGAGAAAAAATGATCAGCAGCTGCCCGCACTGCCAAGGCGCGCTCAAATTCAATGCCGCCCAGCTCGGCAAAATCGAGCAGGCACTGAAAGGCCTCAAGCCGGGCCAGCGGCTGCCGCTTAAATGTCCGCACTGCACCAAGCCGATGAACCTCGACGCGGCGGGCAACGCGGAAGGCCCGCCCAAGGCCGCCGCCGCGCCGCCGCCCAAGGCGCCTGATCCTGCCGCCGAGGAGGTCAAGCCGCCGCCGCCGCCGAACATGGACTGGCTGAAGAGCATGAAGAACGAGGAGATGCAGTTCAGCGATCATGCCCGCGACGTACCGATGGCTCTGGTGCTGCACAGCGATGACAACATGCGTCATCTGATCAAATCCTCGATGGAGGCCCTGGGCTATCAGGCCTCCTCGGTCAACACGCCGGATGAGGCCATCCACGAAACGCAATCGGTCAGCTACGCCTGCATTGTCTATCATACAGGCTTTGAGCCGGGCGGGTTGGAAAAATCTATTTTCCATAGCTACATGCGCAAAATGCCGATGTCCCGGCGGCGCTATATTTTCTACATCCTCATCGGGCCGGAGTTCATCAGCCTCTATGACATCCAGGCACTCGGCAACAGCGCCAACCTGGTTGTGTCGGAAAAGGACATGAAGGATTTCCAGCCAATTCTGCACAAGGCCATTCCATATTACGAGCAGCTCTTCGGCCCGCTGCTCGAAGAGCTGGCCAACTACGGCAAAAAATAGCCTCCTTGAAAAAAAAGACGGGCTTCCCGCAGGAAACGGTTGTTTTTCAGGGATATCTCTGGTAAAAGCCTTGTTTATCGCCGCTGCTCATGGGGGGCAGCGGACAACATCAACGGCGCAACGCATCTCATTTGACTGACGACCGGCCAGCTCCGGCGCAGAGGAACGACAAACCCATGACTGAAAAGGCAATTCGGCCCGCTCCGGCGGCGGAAGAAAGTGGCATGGAAGACATCAGCTTCGCTGAACTCTTCGAGCAGGAAGACAACAACACGGTCATCAACGTCCAGGAAGTTGTGATCGGCACTGTGGTCGAGGTGAAGCCCGACGCGATTCTGATCGACGTGGGCGACAAGGCGGAGAGCTACATCGCGATCAGCGAATTCCGCAATGAAGACCCTGACCGGGTGATCAAGGTCGGCGACAAGTTTGAAGTCTTCATTGAGAAACGGAAGGAGGAGGGTGGCCTGCTGCTTTCCCGCGAAAAGGCCATTGCCATCAAAGTCTGGGAAGAAATCGCCAGGATCCAGGAGGAGGATCTCACCATCCAAGGCCGGATCGACAGCCGGGTCAAGGGCGGCATGTCCGTCGACATCGGCGTGCCCGCCTTCCTGCCGTACTCGCAGATCGACCTGCGTCCAGTCAAGGACATGGACGAGCTGATCGGCCAGAGCTTCGAGTTCAAAATCCTCAAGTTCAACCGCAAGCGCAACAACGTCGTCATCTCCCGCCGGGCCATCCTCGAAGAGCAGCGGGCCAAGCTGCGCGAGGAGATGCGGGCCACCCTCAAAGAGGGCCAGACTGTGGTCGGCGCGGTCACCAACATCACCGACTACGGTCTGTTCATCGACCTCGGCGGCATGGACGGCCTCTGCCACATCACCGACCTGTCCTGGGGCCGGGTCTCCCATCCCTCCAAGCTCTACGCGGTGGGCCAGGAGATCGAGGTCAAAGTCCTCAAGTACGATCAGGAGTCTGACCGGGTCTCCCTCGGCATCAAGCAGCTCCGCCAGGATCCGTGGGAGACTGTGCCGGAGAAGTATCCGGCAGGCAAGAAGGTCGTCGGCAAGGCCGTTTCCATCACCGACTACGGCGCCTTTGTCGAGCTGGAGGAAGGTGTTGAGGGCTTGGTGCATATCTCTGAAATGAGCTGGTCGAAAAAGCCTCGCCATCCGTCCCGGATCGTCAGCGTCGGCCAGGAGATCGAGGTGCAGGTGCTGAAGGTCGAGGCTGAGACCAAGCGCATCTCCTTGGGCATGAAGCAGCTCCAGCCCAATCCTTGGGATGTGGTCGAGGAGAGCTACCCCATCGGCGCGATCATCGAGGGCAAGATCAAAAACATCACCGATTTCGGCGTGTTCATCGGCATTGAAGAGGGCATTGACGGCCTGATTCATGTCTCCGACCTCTCGTGGACGGAGCGGATCAAGCATCCTTCGGAGAAATACTCCAAGGGCGAGTCCATTCAAGCCGTGGTGCTGAAAATCGACAAGGAAAACGAGCGGTTCTCCCTTGGCGTGAAGCAGCTCAAGCCCGATCCGTGGCAGACTGTCTTCACCAACTATCCCATCGGCAGCTTTGTTGAAGGCACCATCACCAACGTCACCGACTTCGGCATTTTTGTCCAGCTCGAAGAGGGCATCGAAGGGCTGGTGCATGTTTCCGAGATCAGCCGGGACAAGGTCAAGACTCCGGTCGGCCTTTACAACATCGGCGACACTCTGAAGACAATGGTCATCAATGTTTCCTCCGAGGACCGCAAGATAGGTCTGTCGCTCAAAGCCTTGGACGAGGACGGCGGCAGCAGCTCAGGCGATGCGGGCAGCGTGGAAGAGGCGGGGCAGCGGATGCAGCAGCAGAAAAGTTCCGCTCCGACCACCTTCGGCGACCTGCTGAAAGCGGCGGCGGCTTCTGGAGACGGAGAGTAAGACGGCGCGCCGTTTTCCGGACAGCGGCGGAAGGGCCGGGCCTCCCGTTCGGCGGAAGGCCCGGCCCTTCTCTGCGTTTCAGCATTTATTTATCAAGGAATATCGTGTGAAAACATCATGCTCAAGCGTGAACTGATAAGCGAGGCCGCCGGGCAGCTGGATGAGTATTACAAACAGGATGTCGCTCAGGCTCTTGATGTCATTTTGGAAGAAATCGCTCAGGCGCTGACCTCCGGGCGCCGGGTGGAGATCCGGGGCTTCGGCAGCTTCTCGGTCCGCACCCGCAGGCCGAGGACGACTAAAAATCCGAAAACCGGCAGAATGATGGACATTCCAGCCCGGAAAACCCTGCATTTCACCATGAGCAAGTCGCTCAAGGAAGTTCTGATCGAAGACGAGCAGTGACCGCAAGAATGATGCCGCTGCGTGATGCTGAAGCCGGTCCGCCCCCGCAGGCGGTCCGGCTTTTTTGCGCTCATGACGCGACGCTGCTTGATGCGGGACTGATGCGCCGCAGAGATCTATGGGCAGAAAGGGCGGGGCAGAGACTTCTCCAGCTCTGCGTTCATAATCATGAAAATGCCAAAACCAGCCGCCCGCAGCCGCTCCAGATCGGCGGCAAAACAGGCGGTCATTTTAGGCTGCATGACCTTCAGGAGTTCCGGCAGCAGCGGCACAAGGGCAAATGATTCGGTCTGAGTCATCAAACCTGGTTCAGGAGGACAGTGCTGCTCTCTGACTTGCCGCACTGTGTCATTAAAAATGCTCCTGAATGCTTGGTCATGCTGAATTGTCTCTTGACCTGCTTTGACAATGCAGTCCTTTTCTGCGGGGGTCATCTGCGCAGCTGCGCTCCCTGTGATGATTAAGAGAAAAAATAAATTCAGGAGCAATATGACATTCCATTGTCGCAAATAATTCATAAGGCAAAGCTCCTCCAAGCGGTGATGTTTAAATGAAGATTCTTTTGCATGTTCCCACGGTTCGCCTGTATTTGTCAAGCATTTTTTCAAAGCATGTTTTCCTTTTTGTCGTTGACAGATTTCTCTGTCTTTTCTATCCGGCCTGCTGAACGGACACACCCTTTAAAGTCAAACCAGCCTGAGATGCCTGATGCTCCTTGAAGTGAAGAACATGAGCCACTCTTTTGGCGGCCTGCGGGCGGTGAGCGGCTTCAGCCTCGCGCTGGAGCAGGGTCAGATTCACGGCTTGATCGGCCCGAACGGCGCAGGCAAGACCACGGTCTTCAACCTGATCACCGGGGTGCATGTGCCGGATCAAGGCGATGTCCTGCTGGAAGGCCGCAGCATTCGCGGTTTGGAGACGCACCGCATCGCCGCGCTGGGCATCAGCCGCACCTTCCAGAACCTGCTGCTCTGGCGGCACCTGAGCGTGCTGGATCACATCCGGCTGGCTCATTACAGCCAGCTGCGCTGCGGCATCTTTGCCGCGCTTTTCGGCAGTTCGGCCAGCCGCCGCCAAGAGCGGGAGATTGAGGAGCAGTCCCGCCGCCTGCTGGAAACTTTTGACATCAGCCGGTTTGCTGACCAGCTGGTCGGCAGCCTGCCCTATGGGGCGCAGCGGCGGGTGGAGATGGCGCGGGCTATGGCTGTCCGGCCTAAAGTTCTCTTTCTTGACGAGCCGACCGCCGGCATGACCCCGGACGAATTAGTGCGGATGATTGAGATCATCCGTCAAGTGCATCAGGAGTTTCATGTGGCCATCCTGTTGATTGAGCACCGGATGAAGTTTGTCATGGAGCTGTGCGACAGCGTGCAGGCGCTGGTCTTCGGCGAGGTGATCGCAGAGGGGCCGCCTGCCGCCATTCAAAACAACCCGCAAGTGATTGAAGCCTATCTTGGCCGGGAGGACATTCACTGATGCAGCTTGTGATCGAGAATCTTTCGGTTTCCTACGGCAACATCCGCGCCCTGCACGGCATCAGCTTCTCAGTCGCCCAAGGCGAGATCGTCACCATCATCGGCGCGAACGGCGCGGGCAAAAGCACCGCTCTGAGGGCAATTTCCCGCATGATTCCGGCTGAATCTGGCTCGCGGCTGGAGTTCATGGGTGAAAACCTGCTGAAATACAAGACCGACAAGGCGGTCTCCCGTCTGGGCATCTCGCACGTGCCGGAGGGCCGGATGATCTTCGGCAACCTGACTGTGCAGGAAAATCTCAGCCTCGCCTCTTTTGCCCGCAAGGACAAGGCGGCAGTGGCCGAGGACGAGCAGTGGGTCTTTGACCTCTTTCCCCGGCTGCGCGAGCGGCGCAGTCAGCTCGCAGGCACAATGAGCGGCGGCGAGCAGCAGATGCTCGCGGTGGGCCGGGCCTATATCAGCGGCAGAAAAATCATGCTGTTGGATGAACCTTCAATGGGCCTCGCTCCCCTGCTGATGCTGGACATGTTCAAAGCCCTTAAGGAGATCAACCGCAGCGGCACCACGATTCTTTTAGTCGAGCAAAACGCCCGCCTCGCCCTCAAATTCGCCACGCGCGGCTATGTGCTGGAAAACGGAAAGTTAGTGCTTGAAGGCCGGGCCGAGGATTTGCTCAACAGTCCGGAGGTGAAGAAAGCCTATCTGGGCGCCTGAACTTGCAGCGCAAACGTATAAGGGTTCCTATAAAAATACCGCATTCATTTTGCTTTTTTCTGGCTGTTGTTATTTAGGGAACCTCGAAAAATTAGTATTTTTGGTAGATTGTGCATTGTAACTGCTTAATTATTCGATGACGATTTTGGTTAAATCGATATTTTTCGAGGTTCTCATATCGGCGAACAGAGATGATTTAATGGAGGCATGGCATGACCTCAGCAAGTAAGACACCTTGGAAAAAAGCGGTCGGCGCGAAGCCGCATCAGGGGTATCGGCTGCATGTGATAATGGAGGATGATGAAGCATTAGATTTGGATATGACCACTCTGATTACACAGCGTGAGTCTTTTTGGCGACTGAAGAATTTTACGTATTTTCAGAAAGTCGCCGTTGATCCTCTGGGCGGTTTATGCTGGCCGGGCGGTGAGGATATTGCTCCGACCAGAATTCCGTATTATGCTGTTGAGACGGAAAATAGTGCCGATGAATTATTCTGATCTCTCATAACTTTATGAAACAATCCCTGCGTCTGCAACAATCCCAGCCCCTCATTGCAAGGCAATCCCCTTTTTCCATCTCCTTTCCGGCCCGATGCGGGGAAATCCCGCAGGTGGGAATGCGGGCCGCTTTGGGGAAGCGAAGAGTTGCCCGGCCTACAGGGCACTGCTCACTTCTTTCCATAGGCGGCATCATGCGGACCGACGATAACAAACTTGATTGTCTCATCGCCGGTTTCAGCGCAATCGGCGCAGGCTACATCGACATCATCACCTTTTTTTCGGCAAATACCGCAATACAGATAGATGATGATGAAGCTCTTTTTTACCGGGCAGGAATAGAAACCGCGAAAATTGCCTTTTAACGGTTCACCAAGCTCGACAGGATGCTCAATGAGCTGGCGAACCTTTTGCTCAATCTGCTTCTTGATTCCGGCGTGTTTTTTCACGGCCTTGAGAAAGGCTTTTTCAAAGCGGACATCCATTTACTCACCGAAAACTTCGGCAAAGGTGTGCCACTGGGCGGAACCGTCTTTGATTCTGTCGTGCGCTTCTGTCAGGGCTTGAGAGAACTCCGGGTCGGAAATAATGGTTTCGCTGTGCCGCCGGTGCGATCTTCGTTTCAGGCCGAGGACAAACTGGGTGATCACCTTGGAAGCGGTGGTGCGGTTTTCTTGGGCATAGAGTTTAATAAAATCGGCAAGGTCGTAATCAAGGCTTATATTTAATCGTGTTTTAGGCATATAATCCCCTTTTTGAATTATCACTGTGTGCATATTATGCGCACAAAGGGAACGTATGTCAAGAATGTAAAACGAACGCAAGAGATCCCCCAAGGGGTGAAGAGCAACCCCCCTCCGCCGAAGCACAATCCCCCTGTGCCGATACCCGCGCCCCTTGTGCCGAGACATTATCCCACCGGGGAGAACCCTTCAGAGCAGGGGGATGCGAAAGAAAAACTACTTCCGAAACTTCCGCATCTTCTTCACCAGCTCGTTTTCCTTGCCCAGCAGGCCGGAAATCAGGTCGGCGATGTTGGAGGCATCTTTGTAGGCATCGTCGAGCATGAGATTGGAGTGCGTCGTGGCCTCTTTGGCTTTGGCGGCGGCTTCCTGCTGGGCTGTTTCGGCCTGATCCGCGTCTGTCTTTTTTATTTTCAGGTCGGCGAGTCTGGCGGCGGGGTCAAAGCCCTGGGCGGTCAGGGCTGCTTGTTCTTTTTCGACAAGGGAGATGATCTGGGCGACGAAATCGCGTTTTTTCGCTTCGTTCATTTTGCTCATGGGATTTGCGGGTTGATGGTGAGCGGTTGTTGTTTGCTTGTGGTCGGGGTGTAAAGGGTGCTTTTGCCGGGTTCGTTCGATTGCCTGCCGCAATATTTTCCGGCATTGCGGTTTTATGGAAAAGAGGCCGCTGCCGGAAGGGCACCACCGTGAAGAAGAAGGTTCCGCCCGGTAAAAAGGGTCGGGGATAATTTGACTGTCCTCAGTGAACAGGTTGGGCAACAAGGCGGACACCGAGGGCGGCGCACACCCGGTTTATGGTATCAAATCTCGGTTTCGCATTAGGTGAAAGTGCTTTATACAATGCCTCTCTGGTAAGACCTGTGGCCTTAGCGATTTCTGTCATACCACGGGCCTTGGCCGCGATGCCCAGAGCGTGAGCAAGCTCGGCGGCATCTCCGTCTTCAATCACCATAGTCACATAAGCGGCAATATCTTCTTCGCTCTTGAGCTGCCGTGCCATATCAAACTCAGGCAGATCGGCAATGCGTGTTTTACGGGGCATGGTTTATTCCTCCAGTTTTGCGTAAAGTCGTTTGGCTTTTGCAATATCCGCCTGCTGTGAACTCTTGTCTCCGCCTCCGAGCATAATGATCAGGGTGTCTCCTTTTTTGGCATAATACATGCGCCAGCCGGGACCGAAAAACTCCCTCATTTCAAATATGCCGTCACCCACCGGCTTGACATCACCGAGGTTGCCGCACTGTGCCCTGTCCAGACGACGGCTCAACCTGAGACGGGTCACACGGTCTTTCAGACCGTCGAGCCAAGCATCGAATGCGGGAAGTGTTTTAACTGTAAACATACGCTAACTGTAGCCAAACGATTACAGAATATCAAGAAAATATGTAACAGCATGGAGAGTTGAGACACCACAACAACAATCCCCGCGTCGCAAAGCCCTCAGCTTCCCCCCTGTGACGCAGGATAATCCCCCTGGGGACAGGACTTCGGGGGGAAGGGCGTGCATCACGCAGGGTGGTGTGGCAAGCGGGGATGCGGGGCACTTTGGGTGAACCAAAGGAAGCCCGGTGGCCCTACGAGGCTGAAACAGCAAGCTGAACTGAACCAACAAGAAAATTCATTCCTGTCTGTTCTTGCAAAACTTCAGCTATCTGATCAGAATCCAAAATTCTCCCTGTTGGTTCATATAAGAGGTTGGAAGTAATCCTCTCACTTACTAAAAGAGAATTAAAGTTTTGATCGGCATATCTTTTAACTGCAACGACATTCGTGATTATATTTCCTTTACTGGAAAAAGGAGATATATTACACCTGAGCCATTCAGTTCCATTTTCGCCAGAAACTAAATCTATGTACCCTGTCAATATATTTTCACCGGCATTAGATACAAAATCCCATGGCTCGCCAATTGATATTAAGACATTTTTATTGATTAACTCCTTCAGCATATTTGCTCCTCTGCCTTTCAGTAAGGCTGAATGTTTATTATTTCAACCTCTACCGGATCTGTAGTCATAAATTCTTTACCGCCACCTCGCCCCCCATAATCTGGCGTTACTCTGGTTCCATTACGTGTTGGAGAAGGGTTATTCTTTATTTGGAATTCCATCTGAACCTCTGGACGCTCCTGCAAAGACAATCGATCTTTAGCTTTATCTCCTGATCTGAATCGAGAATCTGTAAAAAATGTTTCTCCAGATTTGCCACCTCTCAATTTACCTGTTTTTTGAATATCTAACGCTTCTGCCTTACTCATACTTCTGTAAAAAGTCTTTCCCTCTTTGAACCCCTCCTTTGAGGCATGAAATGCATCATCAAAATATTTAGCATTTCTTGCTAGTTTAGTGCCTCCAGCAGGTATTCCTGGAATGGCGGTCGCGAAGGCATCGGCACCAAAATCAACACCGGACCACAAGAGTTCCTTTCCATATTTCTGAAAATGAGTCTTGCAATCTGCCATCAATATATCATTGTCAGTGAAATAGCCATAGACATAAGCCCCTGCCGCTCCAAACGTTTCTGATGCATTATAAAAAGCATTCCCTAAGTCATACACAAGATTTGCAAAATCCCATCCAGTCTCTACGATATTCCCATCAGGATCAGTGAATTTAGTAGGGTTATTCCATCCATAACTGTAAAGTCCAAGATTGGTCGAAATATATATTCCACCATTAATTCCGTCCAAATAACCACTTAAAATCGGATCAGGCGACTGCCACACACTCGTTCTCGGATCATAATACCGCGCTCCGAAGTAATACAGCCCGGTTTCGCGATCAAGCTCCTTGGCCGTGAACAGGAACGGCACCCGGTGCTGATTGCTCACCTCTTCAATCCAGGTCTCGCCGAACGGGAAGTTCTCCAGATGCTGATACAGTTCGCCGTCCGCATCGGAGATAAAGGTGCTGCTGCCGAGGTGATCGGGATGGTAGTAGTAGATGTCCTTTTCAAAGACAATATTGCCCTTACCGGGCGCACCGCCCCCTGAACCGCCGCCGTTATTCCCCTTGCCGCTATGCCCCGTAGCCTTACCGGACGGATCACTCTTGCCCGGATGGGTCACATCCCCCGGTGTGGTCACATTCTCCTGCCCCTTGACCAGCTTGGTCACGATCCTGCCCGTGCCGACAAAGACATGCTTGCTGCCCACTTCGCGGTTGCGGACGCTGTAGAACTGGTTCACATACACGGTCTCGCCCTGCGGCCCGGTCTTGATGACCCGCTCGCCCGCATCGTTGTAGGCGTAGCGCATGGTGTGGCCGTTATCGCTGATCTCCTGAATCCGGTTCTCCTCATCCCAGACAATGGTGCGGCGGGTGCCGTTTGCATCGCTCTCCCAGCCGGTCTGATTGCCGTTGGCATCATAGCTGAAGGCCCGCTCGCCGATCTGGGTCGGGGCATGGGGCCGCGAGCTGGCGTAGGCGTAGTTATAGTCGTAGGTGGTCTTTTTCTGGGTGATCGCGCTGCCGCCGGGCACAATGCGGATATCCTCCTGATTCTTGCGGACAATATTATGGATGCTGTCGTACTGCATGGCCAAGGTGTAGCGGTACTCGGTGTTCGGCTTCTGCTCCAGCAGGCCGGAGGCGGAAGTCAGGCGGTAGAGGTCATCATAGCCGAAACGCTGCTGCGATTTACCGCCGAACTCGTAGGGTTTGCGCACGGCTGCACCATTGTCCAGGCCCAGGATATTGCCCACCGGATCGTAGTCGTAGGACAAATCCATGAACTCCCGGCCCGCTGCCGCCGCCTTGAGAGTCGCCAGCCTGCGGTTGCGCGGATTATAGCTGTACTCGGTTTCCGCGCCGTTGCCCTGACGCATGAAGACCCGCTGCTCGAACTTGTCGTAGGTCAGGGCCTTGAGATAGGGATAGTCGTACTCGCCCTTGGTGCCGGAGGCGGACTCGGCCAGACCGCCGGAGTTATAGGCATAGGTCAGCACCTCGTTGTCCGGGTAAATGAGCCGGCGCAGGCGGTTATAGGTGTCGTAAGTATATTCGATGATATAGATTTCCGGCGAGTTGGCGGCCTTGCCTTCAGTCTTGGAGGCCACGTACTTGATGGTTTTAATTGTCTCGCCCAGCGGGCCGTAAAAGCGTTCCTCGCTGCCGGACTCGTCGGTCACCGTGACGATGCGGTCGGCCCGATTAGAGGCCGCGCCCGGTTCGCCGTAGGTGTAGCTGACATTATTGCCCGTATAATCAGGATACTCGATACCGTCCAGGCGGTTATAGGTGTAATCGTACTTGATCGCCTTGCCCTCGGCCCGCAGATTGGCGGTGATCTTTTCCACCAGATTGGAGGCCGGATCAAAGACGTACTCGGTCAGGCCCGCATCCGGGGAGTCGATCCGGGTGCGGCGGCCCATGAGGTCGTAGCCCACCT
Organism: Candidatus Electronema sp. JC; assembly: GCF_048287365.2. Classification (NCBI taxonomy): domain Bacteria; kingdom Pseudomonadati; phylum Thermodesulfobacteriota; class Desulfobulbia; order Desulfobulbales; family Desulfobulbaceae; genus Candidatus Electronema; species Candidatus Electronema sp. JC. The sequence continues at coordinate 138,966 of NZ_JBLWEM020000063.1, forward strand.
TGGTCAGGTTGTTTTTATCATCCTTGACCTGGATAATCTGCCCCAGAGGATCATAGGAATAGCTTGTCCAGATCGTCTCGCCCTTGTTGAACTCCTTGACCGCTGTGATGTGCTCGCCTACATCCTTGAAGGTCTCCTTGGAGTTGCTCTTGGCATCCGTGACCCTGGTATGGAAACGGGTCGCGCCGTCCCGATCCTTGCCGAAGCCGTAGGCAAAGGTGGTGCTGGTGTCATCCGGGATGGTGGTCTGCAATACCCGATCCAGCACATCATGTCGGGTTTCGGTGGGCTGAATGCTGTCAAAGGCGGGATTGAAGATGCCCTGCTTACCGAGGTTCTCGGTCACCGGATAATATTGCTTGACCACTCTGCCGACAAAGTCGAAGATCACCCGACCGGAGACGATCATCACGTCCTTTGTGTTCTCCTTGCCGGTGCTGACAGCCCCGTCCTTCTTGGTCTGCAATTCCCGCTTCAGGCCGTCCATAAAGACCACGGTCTCCAGCGGGTCGTCTTTCTGCTGATAATTATCAAAATGGCGGGTAAGTGCCCAGGGCACAGCGGCCTCCGGGTGATAGGCGAAGACTATGGTCTCCCGGCCCGTGCCCTGCTGATACGGCCCAATGATGCCGGCCACCCGGCCCACGCTGTCGTGGCGGTAGGTGATGGACTGATTGTTCAGGTCGGTGGAACGGGTGATCTCGCCCCATTTCAGATCATAAGCCGCAGAGGAGCTGTAGCCAAAGCTGTCCTTGATCTTGGTGACGTAGGTGTTGACATCAGAGTCATAGGTATAGTCCATGACATAGCGTTGCCCCTTCGTATTGGCCGGACCTTTCCTGCTCCTGATGTTGCCGTACTGGTCATAGCTCAGATCATGCACTGCCATGCCGCCGCTGCCAAAGGACAGGCCCACCTGACGAATATTGCCGGTGCCGTTCTCAATCACGGCCTCTCGCTGACGGTAGAGCGTGCCGTTGCTCTTGACCTCAATCTTATCCGCCTTGCCGACAATATAATTGGCCGTATCGCTGTGATAGCCGATAAAGGACTCCACATCATCCTCTGCCCCGGCATCGGCGGCATCAAAGAAATGGGTCACATTGCCCAGCGCGTCGTAGGCAAAGGTCTGATAGGTGCTGATGCCCGGCTCGTCTTGGCCTTCGTAGAATTTCTTGTCCGTGCGGATCATCTCCGGGAAGACCGTGGCAGTCAGGCTGTCCTTGAACTCGCCTTGCAATATCTGGCCGCTGTCCACATCACGGAGCTGGTAGCTGTTCAGGGTCTTCAGATACTTTTTACCTGCCCCGTCCTGCACGATCTCAGAGATGAGCAGGCCCTTTTCATAGTAATTCCGGTTGAGGAAGGTCTGCACTGTGCTGCGATAAACGGTATTATCCGTCGCATTGCGCTGCTCCGTGGTCACGGTCTTGTAGCCGAAGAACTCGCGCTCCTGCCGATGATGAAAACCGTCCTCGTATTTGTAGGTGGTGGCTAAGGTGTCCACGCCGTCCCCGGCAAAACCGTCATTCACCTCGACGCGGGTCAGGTTCCAGCGGCTCTGGGGCAGCTGGTAGGTGTTGCCGTCCCGCTCATACTCCAGAGTGAAGCTCGCGCCCAGCGGACGCTCCACCTGCATGAGCAGATTGGTTCTGCCGATCTGATTGCGCCGCACCTGAATGCTCTTGTCCCTGTCCGATGAAAGATGATCAGGAAAGCCGTCACCGTCAATATCCATGATGGAGACTTCCGGTCGGCTCATGCCCTTGCTTACATCAAAGCCGGGGTTGATGATGAGACTGAAAGGTGTCGGAAGAAGCCGAATAGCAATCGTAAAATAGAAGCCGCCTCCTTGGCTGAAGTTGACGCTTTCGGAGAAATTACCAGCCCCGGGATACGACATGGACACAAAGCCATTGCCGGCATTCAGGGCGACATTTAATGCGCCGCCGCTCTGCCGGACATAATCCAGCAATCCATCACCGTTAATGTCTGTCCAGCCTTTTTTCCCTTCCTGCTCTCCCTTTGAAAGACTTACACCTCCTCCTAAGCCGTAAATACCGTCATTAAAACCGGCCCCTGCATTGACATTCTGGCTCTCTCCTTCGCTGACTTTAATTGTCCCCCAATGCTCCTGCGCTGCAAAGCCATAACCTAAGTTCAGGGCAACATTTCCGTTGGCAAAGAGTTTATCCGGCAGCCCATCGCCGTTGATGTCGCTTAAATCATACTTTCCCTCATCTCCTGATGTAGCAAAACCGCCGTTTACGCCCAAGGGAGGCATCTGAAGATTTGCTTCACCGTCTTTTTCGTGGGCAAAACTTCCACTCACGCCAAAGCTGAGTGAATCGCTTTCTGTCTCCCGTATCCCGGAGAGCACCGACTTGCTGCGCCCTTCAAGCCCGCCGGTCATGGGGCTGTATTGAATCCCGCCAGTACTCACTACATCTGGAAAGCGGTCGCCGTTCATATCCATGAAATCAAGCAACGCCTTATGTTCTCCACTCGTATATGAGGCACTGGCACCAAAGCTGTTACTATTGGGATTACCGGAAGGAGTACTGAGACCAGCGAACACACCGAGTTGCCTATTTTTGGATAACCTGCTGACAGCACGGGCACCGGCATACTGTTCCGCCTTAGGCACAGAGATATAATCCGCTCCCAGCCGAGAACTGCTTTGTGTTTCTGCTGTCACCCAAGTGCCGTCATCAAAGCCGCGCCAGCGATTTTTGGCCGGTTCAGGATAGAACATGATTCCTTCCAGCTTTTCCGGGGTAAACTGGGGATCAAGCTCTTCCGGGTCTTGCGTCTGCTTATTTTTCTCAAATTGCTCCGCATCAAAGTCTGGCACCACCAAATCTGCTTCAACAATAGGCTGCTCCGCTTTTTCGCCTTCGCCCTTATAGCCCGCATACGTCCAGCCCCGGTACGGCTGCCCGAAAAAGCCTTCTGCTGCCGGATAGTTCAGGGCTGCCGGCACAGTCAGGGCATCATGCCCGTCATACTGGACCGTGATGCTGTAGGAACTGATCTTTCGGCCCAGCTCCCGATCACGGGTGCTCAGTTCAAAATAGAGCTTTTCGCCCTGTGTCACCTCAATTGGCAGCGCAACGCTATTGTCCGCACTGAGATCAATGAGCTTTTTGCCCAAGAGTTCCTGATTCCGTTTCACGGTCAGGGCCGCAATGCCGCTGCTGCCGCCTCCGGCAATGATCGCTTTTAACGTTATTGTGCCGGACTGGGGCGCAGTCCAAGTCTTCGGCGGTGCAGCAAGATCGTTATCGCCATAGATGTCCATGACATAAGGCGGATCGAAGGCAATAACCGGATTGCCATCAGGGTCATACAGGTTCTCAACACCTTCGGCGGCGGTGTATTCCAGATGCGGCTGCCAATGCACTTGGGTCGCGTCAATCGGTGAATCTGTCTCGATCTTGAACTGAATCTGATCGTCTTTGCTGACATTGAGGCTGAGGTTGAGCGAAACGCTGCTCGCTTGTCCAGCAATGACTGTCTGGCTGAACTGCTCTGCATCGTTGAGCAGCACCTTGACCGTGATGTCATCAGAACAGGGTGCAGCTATCTCCACATTTCCGCTCAGAGAAACCGTGCCCGAGACAGGCAGGGTGGTCGATATGCCGGTTCTGCCGGTCGGAATGAAATCGTCAGCCGCCTGATACTGATACGGATCAAGACCGTTGGCATCCGGTGCCGCAGTCACGTTCTGATAACTGATTTCCGGGTTCCACTCGACCTGATCGTAGGCACCGTCAAAACGGGACTGCACCCGGAAGTAAATGCGGTCGCCCTTGCTGACTTGGATGGAATCCACATTTTCCGGGGACACCGGGCTGTAGTTATCCGCTTCCAGCACTGTTGCCCAGAGTTCGCTACCGTTGTGCTGAATCGCAACCCGCACGCCGTCCGCAGTGGCATACTCCTGCCGCTCTTCACTGGTATCCTCCAGCAGAGCTGCCTGCCCGCTGATGCTGATTCGGCCATCATAAGGTGCAGTCCAACGGCGCAGGGTGTCATGGAGCGGGCTGGCCGCCAGCATCTCCTGATATAGCTCCTCCATATCTTCGAGCAGATTCTGGCCGTCAACCGCCCCTTTGCCGATGGGATACGGCGTAATAGAAGAATCTAAACCATACTCCGGGATTGGTCGTGTTTTTTCCGGGTCGTCCGGCCTGCCGAAACGTACAGAACCATTACTGACCAAATCGGTTAAACCATCCCCGTTGACATCGCTTAAATAAGAGCTGGTTTCGCTGAAGGTGTTGCTCCAATTTAATCCGATGGAAGCACTGCCAGGATAGCCTTCAGGGCCAGCAGAAACCATAGTTGATTTTTCTTTGGAAATGCCCCCTAATTTGATGGAGATCGGATCGCCGAATGCCGTGCCGCCAGCCGGACCGGAAAGGTTAGGCCGGAAAACAGTGCCAGAACCGAAAACCTTGTCGGCCAAACCATCACCATTGACATCTGTTAAAGCCAGCAAGCCCTTGCCGTTACTCCGGTTAAAGCCGACTTTACCACCAACTGAATTCTTTTTATCATTACCAAAACCAATTCCGACATAGAGATGGCCACCACCGCCACTGTTTTTATTGCCACCAATAGCACTTGCGTCACCTTCCAGAATCAACCCGCCATCAACACCATCATTGCCGGTGTCCCAGTTTTCAGAAGCTCCGAAACCCTTATAGGCACCGTCCCCGTTTCTGGCCTCGTCGTAATAGCTGAACTGGTGGTGATTGAACTCGTTGCCGTCCTTATCAAACTGCGTAATCTTATCCAGCAGGGTCTTTGCAAAGGCACCGGTACGGTAACTGAACTGGCATGAGCGGACAGATTGATCCTTATAACGCACCTCAATCCGGCGCAGCAGGTCGGCTGTCACCTTCTTGAAACCCAGCCGGGCATCAATGCCCACGTCGATTCGGCGGGACTCGTCAAGCTGGCGATCCCGGATAAATCGCACCTCATAGGGGCCTTCCGTGGAACCGTAGCCGGTATAGGTAATCCGATCCAAATACAGCTCATACCCCGGCACCCCGCCCTGCCCATTGCCGACCCCGGAGTCTTCCTGCAAGGCATAGTGATAGCGCATGGTATTGCCGTTGCTGTCCTGCACTTTGCGCAAGGCCCATTTCGCCACATTGCCCTTGTAATCTTTCAGCACCGCATCGTCGAGCAGCCCGGCAGACGGATCGCCGCCATAGAAAAAATGAGTGCCGTTCTTGTCGATCACCTCCCACCAATAGTCAGCCGGATGATCCCCGTGGCGAATGATCTTCTGAAAGGCACCTTCGGTGCGGGTATGGAAAATCTTTTCCGCTGTGCGTTCGACCAGCTCGCCGCGATGGGCCAAGGGCGTGAGCTGCTGACCGTTCAAGGTGTAGGTCTCGGTTTCCTTGGCCGCATCATAACGCGGCACACCCCAGCGGGTGTCGATACTGACCGCCTGCGTGGATAGATCCCAGCCAAGCCCCATCCAGCCGTTGCCACCGCCGGAACTGTACTGAACAGCCAACTGCGGCTGCATTCCCCTGCGGCCCGGCGGCACCTCAATGGGATAGCTCAGGCGGGCATCGCCCTGATTATTGGCCTGCGGCGGCTCAATCAGATTGACATTTGCCGCCGGATTGGCAACCTTGATATCCTTGATCTGCGTCGGATTGAAATTGACCTTTTCCGGCGATTCCGGCACTTGGACCACCGCATTGATCATATCGGTGAAATGGTCGGTTTCGCTGACTACTCCGCTGGTTGCCATATCCACGCTGTCCCGTTCCAGAACTGCCCAACGGCCTGCCGCCTCGTCAAAGAAATAGGTGCGGACATCCTCGTCCTTGAAGCCCTGCGGAATGAGCTGCTTGCTGTAGGGCAGCTTGACTTTGACCTTCTTGTCAAATTTCATCCCGTGCGGCAGAAAACGGAAGCCCTTGGCCTTGCCGGTGACGTTGACCATGCCCGCATCCAAGGCAGGCAGGTCCCGGTCACGCAGGGTCATCATCCTGATCTTGGTTGTCTGACGCACCGCCCCTTTGTCCGCAGCAATCTCCGCACCAGTCTTGCTGGAATGCAGCTTCTGGGCTGCTCCGCCGGTCAGGGTGAAATCTTCAATCAGATTGACATTGTTGTATGTTCCGTCAGCACCTGCTGCTGTTGCATTCTCATCCGCTGTTTCCTCGTCTTCGGTCTCATCAATCAGGTTCCGGTATTCACGAACTTCAATTTCGCTGTTTTCCTCCAGCCGATCTTTGCGCAAAGGAATCAGACTGACCGCTGTTTTGCCGTCAGGATAGACCGCCGTCACTTCAAGAAGGCCATCAGCGTTCGCGTCCGCTGTGTCCGCAACTGTCTCGAACTCACCGTTGACAGCAGCAATTTCCTGTCTGCCGACATAGATTCTGGCTGCATCCGCGCCCTTGTCAGGGGCGGCAAAACCGCGCACATAGACCTTGTCCCCAAAATACTGGCCTGCGTCAGGACAGGTAATATTGATGACCGGCTCATCGCCCGCGCCAAGATTCGAGCCGCTGGCCCGCACCTCGCTGATCTTTCCTTGACCTGACATTTCTGCAAAAATCAGCCGGACAGCTTGAGCATCCTCACCGTCCGAGATGCTGAGATGCCGCCAGCCAGCCTTTTTGACATCTTCTTCGCCGGAAGCCGCGCTTTCAAGCCAGCCGTCCTGTTTGCGAAGCAGGATGCTGACATGACCCTTGATCTTGCCGGTGGCATAAAAGCTGACCGCTGTCAGATCGGTCAGCCGGTCAAAGGCCAGCTCGACCGCCGCGCCATTGACTTTTGCTTCCTCTGCCGCAGGCTGCCAGAGCTGCCGCTCCCAGCCGGTAAGCAGCTTTTCTTGCTGCTGCACTGGGGCCAGACCTGTGCCTGTGTCGCCGTCATAGAGACTGGCAGCCTCAGCTTGGTTTTTTCCCATATTAGTGCTGACTTTGCGGACAAAATTCGCCCCGTCATCCAGCTCGATCAGCACCTGCACGTTGCTGACTGTATAGACGGAATCAGCATCCACAGGGACAAAACGGATTTGATTGCTCCCCTGCCGCAGCCATTCCGGGGCAATCGCCTCAATCTGCCGCCCGCCTTGGCCGCGCTCAATCACATAGCCGCCCATCGCCGTCTGCTCGTTGATGCTGCGGATGGCACTGGTCCAATGGGCCAGCCCGGACAGCTCATAGCTGAGATAGGCCCGCTTGATCTGCTCAGGCCGGTAGGCCAGATCAAAGCGGAAGGTGTTGTCGCCCGCAGTATCCACATGCTCGCCAGCCTCCGGGCCGATCACGCCGCTGGCAGGTTCTGCCTGATATTGGCGACTTTGCTGCACGGCAACACCTTGATCCAGCAGAGAACGCAGTTCCATGCCCGACCGGATTGGCTCATGCTGTCCCGGCGACCAGAATTCTATTTCCCTGATGCCCTGCGCATTTCCCGCCTCAGCTGTCGGGACGAGCTGAAGCCGCAGCGCATCCGCCGCCAAAGCAGGCTCGCAGGCATAACTGTGCCACTGCTCCTCCTGAATGCTCAAATCCACATCGGTGAGGGACTCCACAGCAAACCATTGGCCGTTGACCTGTTCCTGCACAGTCAGGAGGTACGAGGCCGGGCCGTACACACGGATTTCGCTGATGGTCTGCGGACTGTCGAACTTGACATCAACCAAAGCAGGCGCCGCCGGTGTGTAGGCAGTGCCGGTGTTGCGGTCAAAGAGCTTGACCAGTTCCTGATCTGCTGCGGAAGTGCTGAGGCTGGTGACAGGGGTGATCTTGACTGCCGGGAACTGCGCCGCACTCCGGGCAATGGCATAGGCGGTGCAGATGTCTAAATGAACCCAGAGCAGCAGGGCGAGGAGAGAAAGGGACCGTTTGAATCGGCGGGCGAAAAACATGAAAGAACCCTCAAGCTGAAACTGGGAAGCGAGGCAGCTGCATTGATCGGCAAACTTTTACCTCGTTTGCCGAAACTTGCAAGCAAAAAGATGTGAAGAGCAGAAAAAATCGGCTGAACAGAACGTCAGCCGGGGAGAGGTCACTTGAAGAAGCGATTGTGCCAGATGGCGATGTTGATCAAGGCCCAGAGGATGTGATTATGGTTGTGCTTGAGGGCGCAATGCTCCTCAATGAGCTGATTCACATAGGGCAGGTTCATGTTCTCCCTGATCACGGCTGAATCATTGAGCAGCTCGATCATGTACTGCTTCAGTTCGCCGCGCAGGAGATGCTTGACCGGCAGGCTGTAGCCCTGCTTGCCGCGATGGACGATCTTTTCCGGCAGCAGGCCCTCTAAGGCGGCCCGGAAGATGTATTTAGTGGTCATGCCCTTCAGCTTCCAGTCGCCGGGCAGCGAGGCCATGAACTCGACCAGCACGTGGTCGAGCAGCGGCACGCGGATTTCCAGCGAGCTGGCCATCGACATCCGGTCCACCTTCATCAGCACCGAGTCGGTCATCATGAAGCGGGTGTCCAAGTAAATCTCCCGGTTGATGCGGTCTGCGCCCGCGTCGCAACGGGCGTTGTGCTCGCGCACGAGGCGGAACGGGTCTGCCATGATTGCGCTGCGGAAGCCGCTGCTGAAGAGCTTGCCAGCCAGCGATTCATTGAGAAAATACTGCCAGCGCAGGTGCTGGCCTGCTGGGTCAAGGTTCGCGCCCTCGATGAAGCGCTTGAGCATGTTGACCGCCCCCTTCTTCTGCGGCTGATCCGGCAGCAGGGCCGCCATCCGCCCGACCATCTTTTTGCGCACAACACTGGGCAGCAGACTGAACCAAGCGTTCATACGGCTGGCCTTGAAGCGGTCATAGCCAGCGAAGCTCTCGTCCGCGCCCTCGCCCGACAAGCAGACCGTGACCTGCTCCTTGGCCTGCTTGCAGAGCAGATAGAGCGGCACGGTAGAGAGGTCAGTCATTGGCTCATCGAGATGCCAGAGCGTCTGCTCCACGTAGTCTGGCTTTAGGCTGTCGAGCAGCAGCACTTGGTGCTCGGTCTGGCAGTGATCAGCCACAATCTGGGCGTAGTCCAGCTCGCTGTAGGACTTGTCCTCGTAGCCGATGGTGAAGGTCTTGAGCGGCCCGCTGATGTGCTTGCGCATCAGGGCGACTATGCAGCTTGAATCCAGCCCGCCAGAGAGGAACACGCCGAGCGGCACGTCGCTGACCAAATGGCTGGCAACCGCCTGATCCAGCAGCTCGCGCATCCGCTCCACGGCCTCATTGAAGGAAAGCTTGTTCTGGCCGGGACAGAACTGCAAATCCCAGTACTGCCGCGTGCTGATCTGCCCGTTCTCCAAGACCAGCAAGTGCCCGGCAGGCAGCTTGTGAATGCCCGCAAACATGGTTTCCGGCGCAGGCACGAACTCAAAGCCAAGGTAGTCGTACATGGCCTGCTGATTGATGCGCCGCTCCACCTGCGAATCAGCGAGGATGGCCTTGATTTCCGAAGCGAAACGCAGCCTGCCGTTTTGCCAGGAGTAATAGAGCGGCTTGATGCCGATGCGGTCGCGGGCCAGCAGCAGCCGCCTGCGCTTCTGGTCGTAAATGGCAAAGGCGAACATGCCGCGCAGGCGATGGACGCAGTCGTCGCCCCATTCCTCGTAGGCGTGGAGGATGACTTCCGAATCCGTCTCGCTGTGGAAGACGTGGCCCTTCTGCTCCAGCTCAGGCCGCAGCTCTTGGAAGTTGTAGATCTCGCCGTTGAAGACCAGGCAGAGCGTGCTGTCCTCGTTGAACATCGGCTGGCGGCCCTGCTCGCTCAGGTCGATGATCGACAGCCGCCGGAAGCCGAGCGACATCTCGTCGCAGCAGAAGCTGCCCTTCTGATTCGGCCCCCGGTGTTCAATGGTTGCCGCCATCGCCCGAATCAGGCCCTCGTCATGCCAGTTGAAACCGCAGATGCCGCACATAGTCTGTTCTGTTGTTAGTTATTTGATGCAGCACATATTTTGCTGCTCATCCTGAAGAACCGTCTGCATTCTGTAAAGGAATTTTTTGCCGCTTCCCGAATGCGGCGCGGGCGTATCAGCCAACTTCAACTTTATCCTGCCGCAGCCACGCCGTCAGCCTTTCCAAGCCCTCTTCGGTGGAAACCTGCTCCTGATAGCCGAGCAAGGTTTCCGCCTGCTGCTTGCTGAACCAGTGCGACATGGCCAGCTGTTCGGCCAAGAAGCGCGTCATCTTCGGCTCGCGCTCGATCTTCAGAGCGGCATAGACTTTTTCCAGCAGCCAGCCGACCGCTTTGGCCTTCTCCAAGCTGATTTGTTTCGTCACCGGCGACACGTTCATCCGTGCGAACAGCCCGTTGATCCACGGCCAGAGCCGCACCGGCTCCTGCTGGCCGATGAAGAAGGCTTTGCCTGCCGCTGTGCCGCTGCCGCGCAGATTTTCCTCGGCCAGCAGATGCGCGTGCGCCACGTTGTCGATGTAGGCGATGTCCACCCGGTTCTGGCCGTCGCCGACTATGCGCAGGCTGCCCTCGCGGCCACGGGCCAGCAGACGGGGAATCAGGTTGGTGTCGCCTGGCCCCCAGACTAAATGCGGGCGGATGGCCGCCGTGCGCAGCCGCCCGTCATTGGCCTGCAAGACTTCCTGCTCGGCGATGATCTTGGTGGCGGCGTAATGGCAGAGCGGTCGGGAGGCATAAGGCAGCGTCTCGCCGCCGCCCTCAATATCATGCCCGTCAAAGACCACGGAAGGCGTGGAGGTGTGCACCAGTGCCTGAATCTTGTGCTCGCGGCAGGCGGCCAGCACGTTGCGCGTGCCTATGACATTGATGCCCTGATATTCGTCACAGCTGCCCCAGATGCCCGCTTTGGCAGCGACATGAAAAACGCTGGAGCAGCCTTCAACCGCCCGGCTGACCGCCGCCGCGGCGCGGATGTCACCCTGCACGCAGACCGCGCCCGCCGCTTCTGCCGCAGGATAGCGGTGCCTGCCGAAAACGCGCACTTTCCGACCTTGACGGCGCAGCTCCCGCACTATGGCCAGACCAATGAAGCCGCCGCCGCCGGTGACTAAACTGTCGCTCATGATTGCTGTTTTCTTCGGAAAAAGGACAAAAAAAGGGCGATGTCTGTTCATCGCCCCTTGCTGCCGCCTGCTAATACCCTGGCAGTTCCTGCTGCTGGAGCGCGTCCGGGTTCCGCCACTCCTGATCTGGGTTGCGCCAGCCTTGATCAGGATTCCGCCAGCCGCTGCCGCCAGTGCCCGGATAGTCTTGGGCCGCAGGCGGCGGATACGCCGGAGCGTCGTAACCGTAGCTCGGACTGGCCGGATAGCCGCGGTATGGCTCCTCCTGCTGCCGGGAGAGCGTGTGCGGCCTGCTGCCGCCGGGCAGGGCGCGGCGCAGCGGCTCGGCCTGGCGGTTGCTCACTGTCCGCCTGACGAGAATGTCCATCGGACTGATCAGCTCGGTGGAATAATAGTAGGCCCGGTTCCAGTCGTAGCGGGGGGCGAGCACCGCGCCCTCAACTGACACGCCGCCGAATACGCCTTTGGAGCGGCCAAAGACCAGCACGTCGGCGGTCTGCGCCTTGGCGTTCTTGCCCATTGGCCCGGCGGCCACAGAAATGTCCGCGCCGAGCTTCAGTTCGGTGGAGAGCAGGGCGTTCAGACCTTCCTCGGTCATGACCAAGAGCACCAGCTCGGAAGCGTCTGCCCCGGCTTGAAGACCAAAAGAAAGCGAGCCGACGGTGTAGAAGGCCGGATGGCTCCACGAGCCGCTGCGGCTGCGGGCTAATAATGCGCCGGAGCCGCCCGCGCCGCCGACAATGAAGCCGCCCCGGAGCATCTGCGGCACAATCATGATGCCGACAGCCCTGTCCACATGATCATGAAACCAGACCAGATTGGGATCGTTCATGAAACTTCTGAACACGGCATTGCTTTTCAGCACCAGCGCCTCTGCGTCGTTGAGACTGCCGGCGGCGGCGCGGCTGCCGGAGCAGGGCAGGGCGAGCAGGGAAAGAAGCAGGGCGAGCACGGGAAGGCGGAGCGGCAGCATGGGCGTTTTCCTCTAAGTTGGTGTGAAACAGGGCGCAGACCGGCGGCAGGTCCGTCGGTCTGCGGGAACACTGTCAAGCCGGATAAAAATGCTCTTTTTCAGCCTGGCATTTCGGGCAGACCCAGTCGTCGGGCAGATCTTCAAAGGCGGTGCCTGGCTCAACGCCGCTGTCCAAGTCGCCTTCTGCCGGATCGTAGATGTAACCGCAGGGGCATTCGTACTTTTTCATAGTTCTTCTCCAAAATAGGGATGAAAGAAAGATTCCGGTTCCGCCTGAGCAGGCGCACAGGCCCAGCCTGCTGACAAGTATAATGAAACGGCGGACATTAGGCAAGGGAAAGGAGGGCTGCCGCAGGCGCTCTGGCAGAGATTCGGCGGCGGGGCTTTTTTTGCCCTTGACAGGAGACTCTGTTTTGTAGTCTAATTAAATGTTTCGCGTAAACAAGCCGATAAACTATTTGTCAATGATTTGATTCATATACAGGAGGACGGGCGCATGTATGCCATAGTACGCACTGGCGGCAAGCAGTATCAGGTCGCAGCCGGGGACAAGTTGAAAGTCGAGAAAATTGAGGGAGAGATTGGCGACACCGTCGAGCTGTCCGACGTGCTGCTGCTGGCTGACGGCGACAACGTGCAGATCGGCGCGCCGGTCGTGGACGGAGCCAAGGTCGTGGCCAAGATCGTCGAGCAGGGCCGGGACAAAAAGGTGCTGGTCTTCAAAAAGAAAAGACGGAAGAACTATCAGGTGCTGCGCGGCCACCGCCAGCCCTTCACCGCCCTGAGCATCGAGCAGATCGCGCAGTAAGGCCGGGCGGCTGCTTCCATTTCACATTTTATCTTTCGGAGAACATCTCATGGCTCATAAAAAAGCGGGCGGCAGCTCCAGAAACGGCCGCGACAGCGCGGGACAACGGCGCGGCGTGAAACGCTTCGGCGGCCAGAGCGTGACAGCGGGCAGCATTCTTGTCCGCCAGCTCGGCACCAGAATTTATCCGGGCACCAACGTGGGTTGCGGCCGCGACTACACCCTCTTCGCCAAAGTAGACGGCGTGGTGAAGTTTGAAGCCTTTGGCAAAGACCGCAAGCGGGTTTCGGTGTATCCGGCTGCTGCGGCCTGCTGCGAGGCTTCCTGCGCCTGCACCCAAGAGCAATGCGGAGCAGGCTGCTGATCTGACCGCGCCGCAACGGAGCAGGCAGAAAAATTGACCCGGCGCCAATTTGGTGTCGGGTTTTTTGTTGGCATTCCGAGTTGATGAAGGCTGATTTGTTATGAAGTTGACAGCGACGGCAGCGCAGGAGCTGAAAAACCGGCGGTGCTGGGTCGAGAAGATCAGCCGTCTCAGCGGCAATTTTGGCGTTGACGCAGAGCGGGTGCAGCAGGAGCTTGCCGCAGAAATTCAAAAAGACGGTCTATCTTCCCTGCTTGGCCATCTCAGGCTTTGCGGCATGATCCCCGAAGGATACGCCCATGACAGCAGCGAGGAAAAACTGTATTCAAAATATACTGATGCCGTCATTCATGAGGCATACGCGGCGATGGGCTTCACCAGCTTGGTGCTGAAGGAGCGGGCCGATGCCGCAGACGTTGAATGCGTATGTGATGGATACAGTTTTGTTGCTGATGCCAAAGCCTTCCGACTAAGCCGCACCGCCAAGAATCAGAAAGATTTTAAAGTCCAAGCTCTCGACAACTGGAAGCGCGGCAAGCCCTTTGCAATGGTGGTCTGTCCTGTTTATCAGTTGCCTGCCCGCACCAGTCAGATTTACCAGCAGGCTGCCGCCAGATCGGTGTGCGTCTGCACCTACACGCATCTTGCCGTCCTTGTCCGGCACACTGAATCCGCAGGAAAAATCGCCGCTGTTTCCTTGCTGCACAATATGTTCAAGGCTGTTGAAGCCATGAATCCGTCGCAAAATGCCGGAGCATATTGGCAGACGCTGAACCGCACCCTGCTTGGCTCGGATGACCGCCTTGCCGCCATTTGGCGGGAAGAGAAAATTTCGGCTCTTGAGTCCATACAAATCGCCCAAGAAGAAGCGCTCGCCTTTCTTGCTGCGGAACGTGAACGGATCATGCGGCTTTCGCGCGAGGAAGCTGTCCGGGAAGTGCTCAAATCGCGGAACATCGAGAACAGAGAACGGGCAGTCAAGGCAGTGGCGGACAACGGCTTGCTGGAGCTGGGATGAGGCCATGAATAAGGGCTATTTAAACACGATCATCTGCGCAGACTGCCGCGAACACTTGCCGCTGCTTGCAGACAGCAGCATTGAGCTGTTTCTGTCAGACATTCCTTACGGCATCAGCTTGGATGACTGGGATGTGCTGCACAGCAACACCAATTCAGCCCTGCTGGGGCAGTCTCCGGCGCAAGTCGGCAAGTCGGGCTTCAAACGCCGGGGCAAGCCGATCAATGGCTGGTCGCAGGCGGACCGGCACATGGGCAGAGAATACGAGGACTGGTGCGGCACGTGGGCGGAGCTGATTCTGCCGAAACTGAAGGACGGCGCATCACTCTTTGTGTTTGGAGCGAGACGCACAATCCACCGCGTGATCAATGCCTTTGAAGACTGCGGCTTTCTCCTGAAAGACATCCTTGCGTGGAAAAAGGACGTAGCGCATCATCGGGCGCAGCGGGTGAGCATCATTTTTGACCGCCGCAATCTGAAAGAGGCGGCGGCGGCTTGGCAGGGCTGGCGGCTCGGCAATCTCGCCCCTATTTACGAGCCGATCGCATGGTTCATGAAGCCCTACAGAATTGGCGGCACCATCGCCGATAACGTGCTGGAGCATGGTGTCGGGGCGATGAACATCGAGGACTGCCAGATACGCGGCACCAATCCGACTAACGTGCTGGAATTCGGTTTCGGCAGGCATGAGAAAAAAATTCATGAGGCGCAGAAGCCCTTGCAGCTGATTGAATTTTTGATCAGGCTCACTACACGAGAAGGACAGACTGTGCTGGATCCGTTCATGGGCAGCGGGACAACCGCAGTGGCTGCCGCCCGCCTGAAACGGCATTTCATTGGCTTTGAGGCGGCAGCGGACTTTCATGCCGCTGCGCTTCAGCGTCTGGCCGACGAGACAGGTCAAGGCATCTCCGTCCGCGCAGCATCGCATTTTCAGCCGCTGCTGTTCAGCAAACCCTGCAAAGATTACCGGTAAAAGATAATGGCTTTCGTAGATGAAGTAAAGTTTTTCGTCAAGGCCGGGGACGGCGGCAACGGCTGCGTCAGTTTCCTGCGGGAGAAGTTTCTTCCCAACGGCGGCCCCAACGGCGGCGACGGCGGGCGCGGCGGCAGCGTGTATCTGGAGGCTGATCCGGGCAAGCATTCACTCCTCGATTTCCGCTACAGCTCCCATTTCAAGGCCGAGCGCGGCGGCCACGGCATGGGCAGCGACATGCACGGGCGCGGCGGCAAGGATTTCTTCATGCCGGTGCCCGTTGGCTCCGTGGTGAAAGATGTGGACACCGGCGAGGTGCTGGCTGATCTGACTGAGCCGGGCCAGCGGTTTCTCGCCGCGCAGGGCGGCAGAGGCGGCTTGGGCAACACCCGCTTTGCAACTTCCACCAACCGCGCCCCTCGCAAGGCCACGTCCGGCACGCCTGGCGAGGAACGCTGGCTGCGGCTGGAGCTGAAACTTTTGGCCGATGTCGGCCTGATCGGCCTGCCCAACGCGGGCAAATCCACGCTGCTGTCCAAGCTCTCCGCCGCCAATCCCAAGGTTGCGCCGTATCCCTTCACCACGCTGGAGCCGCAGCTGGGCGTGCTGCATTTCCGCTTCGAGAAGCCCTGCATCATCGCTGACATCCCCGGCCTGATCGAAGGAGCGAGCGAAGGGCTTGGCCTCGGCCACCGCTTCCTCCGCCACATCGAGCGCACCAGCATCCTGCTGCATCTGATAGACGCATCGAGCGAGGATCCGCTGGCGGACTACAAGGTGCTGGCGACGGAGCTGGCGGCCTACAAAGAGGAGCTGGCCGACCGCACCCGCATAGTTGTGCTGAACAAAATGGACTGTCTCTATGAGGAAGAGCAGGCGGCGGTCAAAGCTTTGTTTGCCGACAACGGCATGAAGGACGTGCTGCTGATTTCCGCTCTGGATGAAATCGGCATTGACGCGCTCAAGAAACGCATCGGCAGTCTGCTCGAAGCGCAGCGGGAGGCGGCAGAAGCAGAGGAGGCGCAGCCATGACCTTTCAGGTGGACCGCGAGGACGGCCTGTTTTACCGCCAGACCCTGTTTGATCAGGCGAAAACCGTGGTGCTGAAAGTCGGCAGCGCGGTTTTGACCAATGCTGACGGCCTGAATCTTGAATTCATCGACACGCTCTGCCGCCAGATCAGCTTTCTCCGCTCCACCGGGCGCGAGGTGATTCTTGTCACCTCCGGCGCAGTGGCAGCCGGGCGGCGGCGGCTGGGCGTGGAAAAGCAGCCGGGCGAGCCGCTGAAGGTCAAGCAGGCCCTTGCCGCTGTCGGCCAAGGACTGCTCATGCAGGCTTACGAGCAGCGGTTTGCTGATCAGGGCGGCCAGCAGGTCGCCCAGCTGCTGCTCACTCACGCCGACCTCTCCCAGCGCGACCGCTACCTGAACGTCCGCAACACCATCCTCACCTTGTTTGAATTCGGCGCAGTGCCGATCATCAACGAGAACGACACTGTTTCCGTGCGCGAGCTGCGCTTCGGCGACAACGACACGCTCGGCGCGCTGATCACCAACATGATCGGCGCGGACATGTACATCATGCTCTCCGACGTGGACGGTCTCTGCACCGCCAATCCCGCCCTTGATCCAACGGCGAAGGCGATTTACACCGTGGCCAAGGTGGACAGCACAGTCGAAGCGATGGCGGGCAACAGCGGCAGCTCGCTCGGCACCGGGGGAATGCAGTCAAAAATCCGGGCGGCGAAGATGGTCGCGGCCTGCGGCGGCAGCTCCTTCATCGGGCCGGGCCGCAACAAAAACGTGCTGCGGGAGCTGTTCTCCGGGGCGATGGTCGGCACCTTTTTCCTGCCGGAGAAAGTGAAAATCAGCGGCAGGAAGCACTGGATCGGCTACGTCCTGCGGCCCGACGGTTTTCTTGATCTCGACGCAGGCGCCTGCCGGGCCATTGTCGAGCGCGGCAAAAGCCTGCTGCCTTCAGGCATCGTCCGGGTGGAAGGCGGCTTCAAGGTCGGCGCGCCGGTGCATTGCCGCTGCCCGGACGGACGGGTGGTGGCCGCTGGTTTAGTCAACTACGCGGCGGCGGACATTGACAAGATCAAGGGCTGCAAAACCTGCGACTTGGCGGGAATTCTCGGCTTCCGCGACAGCGACGAGATTATTCACCGCGACAACCTCGTCCTGCTGGCCGACGGGGAGCGATGAATCCGCCTGTCGCTGTCTGCGGCATCGACACAGGGGTCGGCAAATCGGTCGTCACCGGTTTGCTCGCCCGCCATCTCCGCGAGCAGGGCGCGTCGGTCATGACCATGAAGCTGGTCCAGACCGGCTGCACGGAGCCGGAGGACATCCGGCTGCACCGCAGGCTGATGGGCATTGCTTGGCAGCCGGAGGACGAGCAGCGGCTGACCTGCCCGTACTGCTTTCCGCTGGCCGCCTCGCCGCATCTTGCCGCAGAAAAAGCGGGCGCGGCGATTGATCCGGCCCGGCTTGATCAGGCCGCCGACAAACTGGCCGGGCAGTTCGGGCAGCTTGTTGTCGAAGGCGCGGGCGGCCTGCTGGTGCCGCTGACCCGCTCGCTGCTCCTGCTCGACTATCTGCGCGCCAAAGACTGGCCGCTGATTCTCGTCACTTCCCCCCGCCTCGGCTCGATCAATCACACCTTGCTTTGCCTTGAGGCAATCAAACAGCGGCAGATGCGCCTGCTCGGCTTGATCTATAATCTGCACGGCAGTCATCCGCCGGAAATTGTCAATGATTCGCTCCGCTTTTTCCGCGACGCGCTGGCCAAATACGGCTTTCCAGAAAAAATTGTCCTGCTGCCTGATTTAAAAGAAAGCCGGGCGGCGAACTGGAATGCGCTGCTGTTATGACAATTGTTCCGCCGCGCTGCGTTGTCCCATTCAGCCGTTGCTTACAGCCCGAAATTTTTATTTGGTCTGCGGCGGATGAAACTTCGGCCTCTCATCGGAGAATCAAATGCGGCGTTGCAGGCTTCGGGCGCTCTGCTTATCTTTCGGAGGACGCAAATAAAACTGAAAATGCTGCAACTGAGACTTCAGCTATTTCGCTGAAAATACGCTGCTGCGATTCAGGCTTTGTCTGCGCTGCCTGTCTTTCGGAGGACGTAAACGAAATTTAAAATGCGGCAGCCGAGACTTCAGCTGTTTCGCTGAAAATACGCTGCTGTGTTTCAGTCTTCATGCGTGACAGCCATCTTTCAGATGACTCAGAAAAATTTCAGCGGCGGCGTTATATGTTCCCTGCGCGGCATCTGTTTTTTGGCTAACCCAAACAAAGTTTGAAATGCCTTGCCGGAACGTCAGGCGAGCCGCAAGCGGATTCAAAATCCATCCCAACCCACCTGCTGCTCGCCTGAAAGAAAATCAACTGAATCCATACCTGAACGTGCATCATTAATCTTGAAAAAAGGTGATCATCATGACCAACACCGAAATCGAACAGCTCATCATCGGCATGGCGGAGAAAGGCCGCAAGGCCGCCCGCAAACTGGCCGCTCTGCCGACCGCCGTCAAAGACAGCATCCTGCTCGCCGCAGCCAAGGAGCTTGAGGCGCAGCGGGACTTCATCAAGGCGGAGAACAAGAAAGACGTGGATGCGGGCCGCGAGAAAGGGCTTTCGTTAGCCATGCTTGACCGGCTGACCCTCAGCGACAAGGTCATCAACTCGATGATTCAGGGCCTGCATGAAATCGCCGCGCTGCCGGATCCGGTCGGCAAAATGGACGAGATGAAGCGCAGGCCAAGCGGCATCACTGTGGGCCGGATGCGGGTGCCGCTGGGCGTGATCGGCATGATCTACGAGGCGCGGCCCAACGTGACCATTGATGCTGCCGCCCTCTGCCTGAAGGCGGGCAACGGCGTGCTGCTGCGCGGCGGCTCCGAGGCCATTCATTCCAACCTTGCTTTGGCCGGACTGCTGCAAAAGGTTTTGGTCGCACATAACGTGCCTGCGGAGGCCGCTCAGGTCATTCCTGTGACCGACCGCTACGGCATCAACGTCATGTTGGCGCAGGAGCAATTCATTGACGTGATTATTCCGCGCGGCGGCGAAGGGCTGATCCGCTTTGTCACCGAGAATTCAAAGATTCCGGTGCTGAAGCATTACAAGGGCGTGTGCCACATGTATGTGGACGAAAGCGGGGATGTTGCTACCGGCATTCGTCTGGCGATGAACGGCAAGACGCAGCGGCCCGGTGTCTGCAACGCCTTGGAAGGAATGCTGATTCATAAGGCGATTGCCCCCTGCTTCCTGCCTGCGGCGGCCAAGGAGCTGATGGCTGCCGGAGTCGAGCTGCGCGGCTGCGAGCAAAGCCGAGCCATTGTCCCGGAGATTGTCCCGGCGCAGGATTCCGACTGGGGCACCGAGTTCCTTGAGCTGAAAATGATTATCAAAGTGGTGGACGACATGGACGAGGCTATCCGCTACATCGAGCAATACGGCTCGCAGCACACCGAGGTGATCGTCACTAATTCGTATGCGAACAGCCAGCGGTTCCTGCGCGAGGTGGATGCCTCGGCAGTGATGATCAACGCCTCCAGCCGCTTCAACGACGGCGGCCAGTTCGGCCTTGGCGCGGAAATCGGCATTTCGACCACCAAACTGCACGCCTACGGCCCGATGGGCTTGGAAGAGCTGACCACACGCAAGTTCGTGGTCTATGGGGCGGGCGAAATCCGCCAGTAAGGGCGATGGAGCGGATCGGCCTCTTCGGCGGCACTTTTGACCCGGTTCATACCGGGCATCTGGCGATTGCGGAGCAGGCCGCCGATGAGCTGCGCTTGGATCAGGTGCTGTTCATCCCGGCGGCTGATCCGCCCCACAAACGGAAAACTTGGGCCAGCTACGGCCAGCGCGTCGCCATGCTGGAAGCGGCTTTGGCTGGCTGCGCCCGCTTCAGCATCTCGCTTATTGAGGCCGAGCTGCCCGCGCCTTCCTACACGGTGGACACTCTGCGGGAGCTGCGCCAGCGGCTGGCCGGGCAGTTTTATTTCCTCCTCGGCGCGGATTCCCTGCTCGAACTCCATCTCTGGCATCGTTTTCAGGATTTGCTCAAGCTGACCAAGTTCATCGTCATCTCCCGGCCCGGCATTCCGCTCGCGGCCATGCGGCAGGCGATGGAGCGGCTGCCCGGCCCGTTCCTTCCCGATGCGGCGGAAATGCGCTGGCAGCGGGCGGACGGGGCGGAGTTTGTCTTGCTTGTCAACCGGCTGAAGGAGGATATTTCTTCGTCAGCAATTCGGGAGCAGATAAGGAGGGGTAACGAGCCGGTAGAATTGAACGAGCATGTGCGGGAGCATGTTGCAAAGAACAGCTTGTACAGCCTCTGAAATTTGACAAACCTGTTTCTTGTGACTACAATAACCACATGTAGGCACAACCTGCAACCGTACAAGGAGTTTGTCATGGCAACAGTGCAAACAGTCGGCATCCGGGAAGCAAAGGCGCATTTGAGCAGATACCTGCACAGCGTCCGGCAAGGCAATGAAATTATTCTGACAGACCGAAACCGGCCTGTGGGCAAGATTGTTCCCATTCCGGCAGAGGCGCTTTCGTTGGCAGAACGGCTCCGCAGCTTGGAAGAAAAGGGGCTGATCCAGCCGGAAAACGCGGCGGTTAAGCGTAACCTCTCGCCCGTGCCGTTGCCGCTTGGACTTGCCCAAGCCCTGCTTCAGGAAGACAGAAACAAATGAGTGATGGAGCCGTGGTTTTATACTGGGATGCTTCGGCGGTGCTTTCCCTGCTGTTTGACGACATCCACAGCCAAATCGCTTTGAACTGGTGGAGGCAAGAAAGCGCGGTTCATCTTCTCTCCTCGTTGGCTTATATTGAGGTCGCCGCTGTGATTGCCCGCTTGGAGCGGACAGGCGCTTTGGATGCCGCTTTAGCGGAAACCGCGCTTGCAAATCTTGTCACTTGGGGCTGGCGGAGAACAGCTATTCAACCGGATCATGATCTTGTTGCGCCGCTCGCCCGACGTTGGCCGCTGCGGGGCGCAGACCTTTGGCACCTTGCCTGCGCCTGCACTTTGCACAAGCAGTTGCCGGAACTCAGATTGCTGACGTTTGACAGCAGGCTGCATGATGCGGCGGCTGGAGAAGGAATTGCGGCAAGTCTTTGAAGCAGGAGGAAGTCAACTGGGTGAAAAAACGGAGCTGTTAGACAGGCGGGTGATGGGGCATATTGAGAGGGAGGGCTGGTCATGCACAGCCCTCCGCTTTTCGGCAGAAACCTATCGGCAATGATGCGGTTGATCAAGCAATGGAGCTGATCGAGCGAGGCAATTTCTCACCTGCCGAAAAACGGCGGCAGTATCGTCTTCTTGTTGAAAAAGTCGCCAACGCCGCCGCCCTGAAGCAGGAATTTCAACGTGAACTCAAAAGCATCGAGAAAAGCCTTGCGGCGGAAGGGAAAACGCCGTGACAACGCAGAAGACGGCGTGTGCGATGTGTTGCCCAACTGCCACCAAGTTCATCTTGTTCGTCAACCTGCTGAAGGAGGATATTTCTTTGACGGCACTTCGTGCGCAGTTGCGGCGTGGCGGGAAAGCTGAATTCGATGGACAGCTCTGCCGCGCGCGTCATTCAGAATGAACGCCTCTTTCTTTCCATGAACCAGAGAAACATCCGCCTGCGCGTCGCCTACGACGGCACCGGTTTCTGCGGCTGGCAGCGGCAGAAGAACGGGATGAGCATTCAGGAGCTGCTGGAGGCCGCGCTGGCCCGCATCACCAAGGAGCCGGTCGAGGTCAGCGGCGCGGGACGCACGGATGCCGGAGTTCATGCCGAGGCGATGACCGCCAACTTCCACACGAATGCGGCCATGCCTGCGGCGGCCTTTCAGAAAGCTCTGAACTCCATGCTGCCCAAGGCCGTGCGTGTTGTCGCCGCCGCCGAAGCTGCGCTCGATTTTCATGCCCGCTTTTCTGCCATCAGCAAAACCTACCGCTACGACTTTTTCACCGGCGCAGTGCAGCGGCCCGCCGAACGTCTCTACCGCACCCACGCGCCCTGCGTCTTCATGCCAGAGCACGTGCGGCCCTGTTTGGAACTGCTCCTCGGCAGCCATGATTTTTCCAGTTTTGAAGCCGTTGGCACCCGCGACCGCAGCAAGACCGGGGGGCGGGGCGCAGTGCGCACCATCTTCCGCGCCGAATGCACGGCTGATCCAGCCCGGCCTGAGCATTTCTCCTTCCGCTTCACTGGCGACGGCTTTCTCCGCTGCATGGTGCGCAATCTGGCCGGAACTCTGATCTGGGCTGGCGCAGGCAAATTGAGCTGCGAGCAGTTTGCTGCTATTCTTGCGGCACAAGACCGCAAACAGGCAGGGCCGACCGCCCCGGCCTGCGGTCTGTTTTTAGAGCAGGTGAACTACCCTGAATGAATTCAAATTTTGCACAAGCGTTTGCCATGAACACCCCGCCCCTTGCGCCGACACCCAAAACAGGTTTTTCCCTCAAACAGCTGCTGGCCGTTGCCGCCGGAGTGATGCTGCTCACTGCGGCGGGCGCGGCCTTGGCTGTGAAAATCTGGCTATTTCCCCAGCCTCTCGAGCCGGTGGTGCTGGATCAGCAGGAAGAGCGGCGGCTGGAGGAGAAGCTGGAGCGGCTGGAGGCGTTTTCCGTCCCGTCCGGCAGCAGCACTCCGCCGGAAGATTTTGAGGAGGACGGGCGGCTCCGGCCTGAGCCGTATTCCGAGGACGGGGCCAGCCGGGATATCAGCTTCAGCGAGCGGGAGATCAACAGCCTGCTGGCGAAAAACACCGATCTGGCCGACAAGCTGGCTGTGGATTTTGCTGAGAATTTAATCAGCCTGCGCCTGCTGCTGCCGCTCGATCCTGATTTTCCGGTCATGGGCGGCAAAACCCTGCGGCTGCGGGCCGGGGCGGAGCTGTCATACCGCGACGGCCGGCCCGCAGTTATTCTGAAAGGGATTTCGCTGATGGGCGTGCCGCTGCCCAACGCCTGGCTGGGCGGCCTGAAAAACATCGACCTGATGCAGGAGTTCGGCGGCCAGCCCGGCTTCTGGCAGAGCGTGGGCGCAGGGCTGGAGAGCGTCAGCGTGCAGGACGGCAGCATTTCGCTCAGACTGCGGGAATAGCCCCGCAGCCTGTTTTTTCGCATTAAGCCCGGCGGCGGTTCCGGCGGGCCGCCATCAGCAGCAACGCCGCCGCCAGCAGCAGAGCGGCCTGCTGCGCCAGCGTCGCCTCGACCAGCAGCCAAGCGGTGGCGAGCAGCGGCAGCAGAGCCGCCCGCGCTCCCAGCCGGAGCAGCTCGTGCCGGGCGATGAAGTCCGCCGCTGGCGGGGAATGCTGGTAATACCAAGCCACAAACGCCCGGCCCGGCCCGTTGGTCAGCAGACGGAGATCGCGGAATTTCCGCAGCAGAACCACCTGCGGCTCCAGCGCGCTGCCGTAGGCCGCCGTGGCGATGAAGCAGCCTCCTCCGCCCCCTCCTCCTGATGCCGCCTGCTCCTCGCTGCTTTTCAGCGTCTTGATCTGCTCGGCAAAGCCTTCAGCGATTTTCTGCGCGCCGACGCGGGTCGGGTGCAGGCCGTCAAAAGTCAGATTTTTCCAGTCAGTGATCAGTCGGCTGTAGGTGTCCACCAGCGTGTAGCCGCCGTTGGCGGCGGCGGTGACGATGAGCGGATTGTAATTTTCCGGCGCGTGGTTTGGCTCTGAGTTCGGGGTGATGGTGGACATGACCGGAGTGGCTCCGGCAGCCTTGGCCTGCTGGGCCATGTTCTCCAGATTGAAGGCGGTGGTGGCCGGCGAAATGCCCTGAATGATGTCGTTGGCCCCCTCCATGATGATGACGTGTTTCGGCGCATGTTTGGTCAGCACGTCCGCGATGCGCTCCACGCCGCTGTAGGTGGCTTCCCCGCCCTTGCCCGCGTTGACGATAGTGAACGCGGTTGGATCGAGCATGTCGGGCAGATAGGCAGGATAGGCGGTTCGGGTGTTGCCTTGATAGCCTTGGGTGATGGAGTCGCCGAAGCAGACCACCACTGCCTTTTTAACCGTGGCCGCGCTGGCCGTCGTGGTTCCGGCTGTCTGCGCCTGCGCCGCGCCGCTCAGACAGAAGAGCAGCAGGCCCGTCCAGATCAGCATGTTCCGCCGCGTCCGCATCATTCCGCCTCCTTGCCCGCCGGAACCGCCAGCAGCACGTGCTGGCTGTCCGCAGGCAGAAAATCAGGCAGCTCCTCCGGCTCCGCCGCCTGCTCCTCTTCCTCGATAAAGTCCTGCTCCGGCGACCAGCCTTGACCGGCATACACCGCCGCCAGCCATTTGTATTTGCCGTCGCGGAAACCCTGCCAGCGGACTTCCACCTGCCCCTGCTTGTTGAGCAGGAGTTCCGGTTTGACATCCGGAACTTGATTGGCGGCGTTGATCTGCTGAGGCGGCAGCCAGGCGGCGTTGACAAAACGGCTCCAGTATATTTCATCCTGGCCGCCGTCGTTGCCCGCCCAAGCTAACCAGAGCGTCTGGTCCGGCCCGATCAGGGCGGCTGGGGTGATCGCCGTGGCATGGCCGCTCTCCAGCTGAACCGGCTGCGTCCAGCGGCCTGCCTTGCCGACTGTGTATTCAATGCTGATGCCGTCCGGATTGACCGCCGACCAGAAAATCCAGCGGCTGCTGTCCGGGGCGATGACAAAGGCCGGATGCAGGTTGTTGGCATTGTTGTCGGTCAGCTGTTCTGGCTCAGACCAGCCTGCCGCTGTGCGCGCGCTGTGATAAATCTCCTGCCGCAGCCCGTCCGACTGCGACCAGACCAGCTCCTCCAGCACGGCATTCTCTGCCGCATGGCCTGGCGGCGCGGTCAGCAGCAATGCCAGCAGCAATTTCTTCCAGTTGTTCATTGCGTCATCCTTTGGGCAGGCTGAACATGAAAAAAACGGCGGTTCGCCTGTTAAATCACCGTCTTGCCAATGTCGTGCAGGCCGACGAAAATAAAATTATACACCGACAGCAAAAAAAGAAGAAAGAAGAAACTGTAAAAAATCGGCTTGATGACAATCCGCGCGTAATGATAGCAGAGCATGGCGAACATCGGCGCCATCGGCAGCAGATAACGGCCTTGCGCCTGAAAATCCACTGTCCAGGCGTGATAGATCAGCCCGGCGAAGAAAAAGGCGGTCCAGCCGGCAGCGAGGCCAAGCAGGGTCAGCGCAGGCAGCCCGCCCCGGCAGACTGCGGAAAGGGCCAGCGTCAGCAGCAGAAGCAGGCCGACGGCACGGACATAATCATAATAGGCAAAGGGAGCCGGATATTGCGTGTAGCCATAGACACCGAAGGCGGTGCGGAAGGATTTTTCGCCCCAGCGGTCAAGGGTGAGGAATTCTTTGAGCGTTTTGCCCCGGTCGCGCATCTGAAGATAAATATGCTTCTGCGCCAGCGGAGTGCTGGGCTTGTACATTGGCTCGGCGTACTGCTCGCGGGCGGCAAGCTCCAGCTCGCCCTTCCTGAAGCCGTTGATCCATGCGTCGGTGATTTTGACCGCCGCGAAAAGAGAGCCGCCTATCAGGACGACGGCGGTGAAGCGCGCCAGCGTTCTCCGGCTCCAGACCGGCGGGGCCAGCCGAAGCCGCCAGAAAAAATAAAGGAGGAAGAAGACGTAGAGAAAATAGAAATTCTGCTTCTGAAGGAGGAGCAGGCCGAAGAGCAGGCCCAGACAGAGCGGCGCGGGCCAGCTGGATTGCGGCTCGTCCCGCAGCAGGCGGTTGAGCGCGGACCGTTCCGCCGCCAGCTGCCAGGCGGCGGCCAGACAGAGGGTCACGGCCAGTGCTTCAGAATCTGTGTAGCTGAAAATATACCAAATTTGCGGCGAAATCAGCAAAGGCAGAAAAAAATAGCGGAATTCAGAATTGCTGAGGGCATACAGCATCAATGCGCAGAAAAGCAGCGCGTTGAGCAGCCGCAGGGCCAGATATGGCTCCAGCTGAAAGGGGTTGAGAAAATGCAGACCCTTGCCGGCCAGCAGATAATATATTTCCCCTGAATGCAGCCGGGACACCCCATAGACGCTGTAGGTGTGGGCGATGGCCGGGTCGCCGACGCGCGGCGGCAGGCTGTGATCCTGATAGTAAAGGCTGGCCGCCACATGGACTTTCTCATCCGGGTGGGCGTTGTAGGCGCTGATCACGGCCATGACTAGGATCAGGGCCAAAACGAAGGCGCCCAGCACCGGAACAAAATCCAGCCGCCGGAAGAGCAGGCGGGAAAGAAAGAAGCAGCTGGCCGCCAGCATCAGCAGAGCCAGCCCATGCTCCAGCTCCTCCAGCCAGGATATTTGCCGCTCTGACTGCCGCAGGGCCAGCTCCAGCTGCGGGTCATGGCCGCGCACAGTCATGCTGACCCCGCCCTCCGGCAGCGGAGCCAGTGCGTCCACCTCTGCCACAGCCTTGAGCCGGGCGGCGAAATCCTCCCGGCTGCGCAGCTGATCCAGCGGCAGGCCGCTCTGCCGCAGGGTGACGTGCCGGAGAATGATGCTGGCAGGCTTGTTCTCGCTCGGATCAAGCCGGAGGCGGTCCAAGCCGGAGAGATTGGCGAGCCGGAGCTGATAGCGGCTCTGGCCGGGTTTGATCAGGAGCTGGGCTGATTTTTTTTCGCTGTAGTTGCCATGCTGGTTCGGCCAGTACACTTTGAGGATGGTGCGGGTGTCGGTTTCCAGCTCCAGCTCGATCAGCGCCTTGTTGAAGATAAAGAAATAATAGGCCGCGCTGAAGACCAAGGTCAGCATCAGGATCGCGGGCCATTGTTTGGCCAAGCCGGCTTTTTTTTCGTCAGGCAGAGCCGCGTCTCCGCCCAGACCGTGCAGCGGCTGGGCGGCAAAAACGGATCGGAGCAAGGAAGATATCTGCATGATGAGCACAGGTTGACAGGAATTGCGCAAAATTAAACGCAGTATTTCATGGAATTGTTTTTGCTGATGCGGCGGCTGCGGACAAACGTGCCGCTACCACTCCACCCGCAGCGTGTTTTCCAGCGCGTCGGCCTTGGCGATGCGGACTTTGACCTCGTCGCCCGGCTCGGCCTGCAAAGAGGGATGCGGCGGCAGGTCGATGTCAAAGAGGCAGTCTAAAAGCAGGGCGTTGATGCGCTGCGGGCCGCTGTTGACCACCAGCGCGGGCAGGCTTTTGCCGATTTGATCTTCCAGCCAGCGCAGGATCCAGTAGCGGTGCCGCTGCTGGCGCACCTTGTTGGCGCGGGAGAGCTTGTCTTGAATGATTCCGGCGAATTTCCGGCAGTCATCCATTGAGAAGAGTATGCCTTTGCCGCTGATCAGATTAGCTATTTGCAGCTGCACGGCGGTGTCTAAAACCCGGCGGATGGGCGACGTGACCGTGGTGTAGCAGTTGAGGCCAAGGCCGGAATGCGGCTTCGGATTGGCGGTCAGCTCGCCGCGCGCGAGAAAACGCCGCTGGCAGGCGATGTCGGCCAAACTGTTATGCACCCCGGAGATCAGCCGCTTTTTCGGCGGCGGCTGGGAGCGGAACAGGCCCGGCGCCTCTTGGGCCGCAAGGTACTCGGCGGCAATGCCGTTGGCGAGGATCATGCACTCGGAAACTATGCTGCGGGCGGGCGTGTCCGACGGCGTGAGGCTGACCATCACTTTGTTGCCTTCTTCCAGATAAACAGTCACATCCGGCAAGGACAGCAGCAATGCGCCGCGCTCGGCCCGCTTCTGCCGCAGCTGAAGCTGAAGGCGATTGAGCAGGCGCAGGGCTTTGTCCTCCTCCACCATCCGGTCGGCCTCGGTGTAGGTGAGCTGGCGTTTGACCTGAATGACGCTGAGGACGATTCTGCTGCTGAGGATGTCTCCGTCCGGCGACATTTTCACCAAAAAGCTGACCGCTGGCCGCACCCGGTCTTTGATCAGGCTGAACACGCCCTGCGACAGCTCCTTGGGCATCATCGGCACCTGATTTTCCGGGAAATAGAGCGAGGTGGCCCGCTCCAAGCTCTCGGCGAAAAGCGGGTCTTTCGGCGTGATGAAATAGCTGACATCAGAGACATGCACGCCCACCAGCAGGCTGCCGTCCTCCTGCGGCTCGACATGCAGCGCGTCGTCGTAGTCGCGGGTCGAGGAGCCGTCGATGGTGAAAATATCCAAGCTGCGGAAGTCCTTGCGCTTGGGATCAGCCAGCAGCTCCTCCGCGCTCGGCTCGGCAATGGCGGCGGCATGAGCGATGAGTTCCGGCGCAAAATCCACCGGCTGCCCGGCTTGCAGCAGGGGAATATTTTCATCCCGCTGCCAATAGCCAGCCTGCACCAGCAGCCGGTAGGGATCGCTGGGCCGGTGCAGCCCGGCGTTTTTCAAAAGCTGTCGGACTAAATCAAGGTCGCAGTTCGTGGCCTCGCTGCCGAAAAGGGCGAAATCCGCCAGCCACGAAAGAACGCGCTCACGCTCCGGCCACTCCTCCGCCGTGATCTGCCGCCCTTCCATGATTGCCGCCAGATTGGCCGCGCCAGCTTTGAGCAAGTCCTCCTTCTCCTGCTCGCGTTGCCGTT
Source organism: Candidatus Electronema sp. JC (assembly GCF_048287365.2). NCBI lineage: Bacteria > Pseudomonadati > Thermodesulfobacteriota > Desulfobulbia > Desulfobulbales > Desulfobulbaceae > Candidatus Electronema > Candidatus Electronema sp. JC. Next base: position 167,687 of record NZ_JBLWEM020000063.1, read on the forward strand.
GCAGGCGGAGCTGCTCGACCTGCTCCGGGCTGTGGACGCTGACCACATCGTTTTTGTATTTGAAGAAGAGCCGGTCTTCAAACACCGCCCGCAGGAAAGCGGCGGTCTGGTCGTCGTTCAGGCTGCCGCCGAAAAAAAGGCCCGCGAGGAAGTCGGGCGGAAAGGCGTTCTGCTCCTCCGCGCTGGCCAGCTCCCAGATTTCCTCCAGCGGAATGGTGCCGGTGAGCGCGGCGCGCTGTTCAGCCATGCCTTTCAGGAGGGCCATGCGGTCTTCGCGGCTGCCCTCAATCTGATGCCGGGTTTTGGAAACCGTCAGCACCCGCGAGGCGGGCAGCACGATTTCCTTGCCGTTCTGATTGAAGAGCCGCAGCCTGCCGCTGCTGTCCTGCAGGACAAGGCCGCAGAGAAAGCGGCCTCCGTCCAAATATTCAACGATGCTTCCTGGAGAGGTCATGGGCGTTTTTCCATCGTGCGGAGCCTCTGGCCCCGCCGCTGCGCTGGCCGGAACGGCGAACGGGCAGTGTTGTTCGGTCTGAAGAATAGGGGAAATATACCGGCAGCCCGGCAAAAAGACAAAAAATTTCTGCGGCGGGGAAGAAGAGGCGGATAAAATATTGCGTCCAGAAACATTCGTGGTAAGCTGCGGTCCCGGCAGCGCCGCCAGCAAAAAATTGACTCAGTCCCGGCAGCATGGTCAGAGATTTAACGTTCATCGGCTGAACATCATGAATTTTTCTTTTATCTCTCGGTCTGCCGCGCTGGCAGTGTTCCTTTTGGTCTTGCAGGCTGCCGTTTGCGCCGCTGCTGAAAACCTGCTGCGGAACCCCGGCGCGGAAGACGGACTTTCACAGCCCGGAGCTTGGCTGCCCTTCGCTGCCGCGCCCGCCGGGGTGCATTTGTCTTGGGAAGAAACTGTTGTCAATTCAGGCAGACGCAGTCTTGGCATTGAAGTGCTGGGACCGGGTTTCGGCCTGTGGCAGCAGACGGTGCCGGTCGCGCAAGGACAGGTTTATCTGCTGACAGGACATGTGGCCTTTCAGGGAATTGCGGAGCCGGACAGCTGTCATTTGCAGATAGTCTTCCGCGATGCGGCAGGCGTGGCGATTTCCACCGCCGACTTTCCCGGACACAGCGGAACCCGCTGGTTCGCCCTCGATTTTCCTGCAAAATTGAAAGTGCGCGCCCCGGCAGGCGCGGCGGTGGCGGATGTGAACTGCATTCTTCGCAGCACAGGCCGGGCTTGGTTTGACGATTTATTTTTTGGCGCGGCACCGGCAGGCCGGATCACTGGCACGGTCACCTCGGCCGGACTGCCTCTGCCCGGAGCGCGTGTCTTTATTTTGAGTGACCCTTGGGGGCGGCGGCTGGAGGCAGTCACAGGTTTGGACGGCAGCTATGTGATTGACAATGTGCCGTCCGCCTTTCCCCGTTACATTCTTCAGGCAGAAGCGCCGGGACACAGAAGCCAAGTCAAAGGCAAAGTGCATGTTGCCGAAGGGGTATCCGCCGCTGTTGACTTCAATCTTCTGACCGGAAAGAATCCTGCGGATGACCTTCGGGTGAAATTCGGCTCAATCGGACTGGTGCGCATTGCTCCATCTCCGACTGTTCCAAACGGAGCGGCGCCGCCGACTGACGCATCAGGCTATCCGGCGGAAGTGTTTCCCTATTTGGCCCCGGACGCGTGCATCACCTCCGACCATCCTGCGGTAAAGGACAGAGCGGAAAAAATCCTCGCCAGCCTTGATCCGCAGCTCCGGCGCGACACGTATTCAATCGCATGGGCTGTCTATGCCTGGGTGGCGCAGCATATTGAGCATGACGGCGTTTTCTTTCATCTTCCAACAGGCGGCATGAGGCAGCCGTACAAGGACGTGACCAGCGGCATCTGGCAGACCATTGGCGATGAGGGCTGGGGAGTCGGCAAAAACATCTATGACTGGGCGTATCGTCCGCATGAACTTCTGCAAATCGGTTCAGGCATCTGCATCGAACACGCCTGGCTGATCACGGCACTCTTGCGGGCTTTAAACATCCCGGCGCGGGCCTTGTTAGGATCTTTGGAATTCTGGGCGCAGGACAGCGCGATGAACGGGGTCTGGATTGGCATCAGTCCTACTGCCGGAAGAGTCGGCTACCGCGAGAAGGGCCTGTTGAGCGACGGATTTGAAGTCGTTGTTCCAACTCATTTTTCTGTTCTCAGCCGTCCCATGCTGCGGGCAGATTGGAATGCCCAGAATGCAGGGCTTTGGCGCGAGACGCATCCTTGGGAGGAGGATTATGAAGGCAGCGAGGCGGGCCGCAGGCAGGCTGCCGCTGATCTGGCCGCATTCGCCTCCTCAGGAGAAGCGCCTTTGCCGAAGAAGATTGCAGACAGCGGAACACCTCCTGAAAAAATATGCAAAATATATTACAGCGACGTGCGGATCAACCTGTATAACATGACTGAACAGCGATTTCTTGATGTCAGATTTCCGCTTGTCACTGACACCGGGAAGCATTGGGCGACTGGCGATCATGCCTATTGGACCAACCATCCTGGCAGCGTTGTCACAACATGGATTGAAGAAATTGCAAATCATCCTGTCGCCGAGTCTGAACGCTGGTTCCATATTCTTTTTGATCTTTCTCCTATACTCCACTGAACCATGCACGAGACAACCAGCTCCGTCCTTCCGCATCACTCCGGCGTGGTCGCCGTGATCGGGCCGCCCAACGCGGGCAAATCCACCCTGCTCAACCGCTGCCTTGAGCAGAAAATTGCCATTGTCACGCCGCTGCCGCAGACAACCCGCAACCGGATTCAAGGCATCCTCACCGGCGAAAACTGGCAGATGCTGCTCTTGGACACACCGGGCCTGCACAAAGCCAAGGAGACCATCAATAAGGAGATGGTGCGGATTGCGATGGAGGCGCTGGCCGAGGCCGACGTGGTGCTGCTGCTCGCCGACGCTTCAGATGGGCGCAGAGAGAAGCGGCGCGAGGAATATCTCGCCTGGCTGGAGCGGGTGCGCTGTCCGGTTGTGCTGGCTCTGAACAAGACCGACTTGGTCAGCCGCGAGCAGCAGCTGCCGCTGATTGAATGGCACAGCGCGCTGCATCCGTTCGCGGCGGTGGTGCCGATCTCCGCCCTCAGCGGTGAGGGCGTGCAAGAGCTGCTGCGCGAGCTGGTCAGCCGCCTGCCGGAAGGGCCGCAGTATTATCCGGCGGACATGCCCACTGACTCGACCGAGCGCTTCATCGCCGCCGAGCTGATCCGGGAGAAAATTTTCCTCCGCACACAGCAGGAGGTGCCGTATTCCACAGCGGTGCTGATTGACGCTTTTCAGGAGGACGTGGAGAAGGGGCAGGCGGTGATTCATGCCACCATTCTGGTTGAGCGCGATTCGCAGAAAGGCATCCTGATCGGCAAAAACGGGGCGATGCTTGGCTCGATCCGTAAAAGCGCGACCAAAGAAATTGAGGAAATGCTGGGCTGCAAGGCCCAGCTCAGGCTTTTTGTCAAAGTGCGGAAAGGCTGGACGGAAAATGCGCAAATTCTGCGCGAACTGGGGATGTAAGGTCTCTCAGCCCTGCCCGGCAAAGGCTGTCAGCCTCTGCCGCAGCTCCTCGCAGCCCTGCCTAGTTTGCGAGGAGAAGAGCAGGCGGTCTGCTGGGCGGATGCTGAGGGCCGCGTCCAAGGCGGCGGCCTGCTTGGCCTGCTCATTGTTGGAGAGCTTGTCCGCCTTGGTGTAGACGATGAGGAAGGGCTTGCCGTTGGTGTCCAACCAGTCGATCATCTCGCGGTCCAGCTGCTTCAGCTCGTGGCGCAGATCAATGATCACCACCACACAGGCCAGTGCTGTCCGGCTGATGATGTAGCCGTTGATCAAGTCCAGCCAACCCTCGCGGGTCTGCTGATTCTTCTTGGCAAAGCCGTAGCCGGGCAGGTCAACTAAGTACAGCCCGCCTTCCACCTTGAAGAAGTTCAGACTCTCGGTCTTGCCCGGCTTGGAGCTGGTTTTGACTAAGTTCTTGCGACTGACGAGGGTGTTGATCAGACTCGACTTGCCGACGTTGGAGCGCCCAGCAAAGGCGATCTCCGGGATAAGCTGTTCCGGCAGCTTGCGCAGGTCGTAGACTGAATCAACGAAGGCTACCTTAGTGAATTCGATCATATCACTTTGTTGAGCGAATACTCAATGATTCCCTGCGCGCCCAGCTTCTTCAGCTTGGGGATGAGGTCGCGCACTTGGTGCTCGGAGATGACCGTCTCCACTGAAAACCACGGCTGCTTGTGCAGACGGGCGACCGTAGGCGCAGTGACGCTGGGCAGAATCGCCAGCACCGCGTCAAAGTCTTCCTCAGGCACGTTCATCTTCAGGCCGACGATCTTGTCCGCCCGCAGCGAGCCTTGCAGGAGCATGGCCAAGTGCTCGATCTTCTCCTTCTTCCACGGGTCAGCAAGGGCCTGCTTGCTGGCGATGAGCTGGGTATTCGACTGCATCAGCTCGTGGATGACCCGCAGGCCGTGCGCCCGGATCGTCGCCTCGGTCTCGGTCACTTCCACGATGGCATCGGCCAGCCCGGAAACCGCCTTGGCCTCAGTCGCGCCCCAGGAAAAGGCGATGTCCACCTTCAGGCCGCGTCCCTCGAAGAAGCTGCGAGTGACGTTGACCAGCTCAGTGGCGATCTTCTTGCCATCCAACTGCTCCACCGTGGTGATGGTCGAATCGCCCGGCACGGCGATGACCCAGCGGGTGGGCTTGCGGCTGACCTTGGAATAGACCAAATCCTCAATCACTTCCACGTCAGAGCCGTTCTCCAGCGTCCAGTCTTTGCCGGTGATGCCCGCGTCCAGCATTCCGTCCTCGACGTAGCGGGACATCTCCTGCGGGCGGCAGATGTAGATGGACAGCTCCGGGTCGTCCACTTCAGGGAAATAGTTGCGGGAAGTCATGCTGATCTTCCAGCCCGCCTTCTTGAACAGCTCGACGGTCGCTTGCTCCAGACTGCCTTTGGGCAGGCCCACTTTCAATACGCTCATAACATACCTCGAAATGTAACAAATATAGCGCTTTTCTGGTTAAACAAAAGTCAAGTCAACGTGATGACAAGTTAAAAAATCGCCAGATTTTTTTGATGACTTGCTGTGCAGTTGCTTTTCAATCAGCATTTTTGCTGAATTTTTCATGTTAAATATTTTTTTGATCAATCTAAATAAAAAATTTGCCGCTATTTATGTCGTCATGCTCAGCAGCAGGCAGTAATTTTGATTATTTGCAACGGTTGCACGCAAACTGCTCGGCTTCTGCGCAACATTTTGATTTTATACATTTAATCTTGAACCGCAAAAAACATTTTGATTTTTGTTCAACCAGCCGCTGCTATATATAACAAAAAATTACTCTGCTGAGAATGACTTTCTCGAAACTCTGCGACAGGCGGGGCGATTTTCTTCCTCTTGCCGCCGCAGGCGGCGGCAGTTCCGCGTCCGCCTGCCTGAGTAAAAATTTTCCAGTTTGCCACCCGTTTTTGGGTAAAAATTACACACCTTCAAGATGCCGCCAACCGCGCTGCTCATCAATCGGAATGAAAATCATTCTCAAATCATATTGATATGAAAGCGCAGCGCATTTCCTCGGAATATCAGGCATGTTTTTTGCATGAACAGCAGCGTTGTCCGTCTTTCATCCAAATAAGAGTGCAACAGCGTGTGAGGAAAATATGAACTGCTGGGAATACAACAAATGCGGACGCGAAAGAGGCGGCCTTAACGCCAAACTGCACGGTGTCTGTCCTGCCTGGCCTGATTACGGTCAGCAGTGCGCCCGTGTCGCCGGAACATTCTGCGGCGGCAAAGTGCAGGGAACTTTTGTCACAAAATTGCTCAGTTGCATGAAGTGCGACTTCTATCAGAGCGAGCATTACGACAAAACCTATAGAAAAAAAAGCTGCTGTTTGAACAGAACGACAGCAGCTCATCATCCGAGCGAGCAAGACAAGCTGTCCCATCCGGCCTTGAGTCTTTTCGCCTTCACATCAAGTTTGCTTTTCCCCCGCTTCAGAAGGCTGTAGGCTGCTGTCGCGCTGCAGCTGCGAATCAGTTCCGGTCTGCGCGCAGGTTCGACCACCCGTCCGACTGCGCCTGCCTGCCGCTGCGGCAGCCTTTCCATTCTTCTCTTGCAATTCCGATCAAAGTATGTCAACTTGACTCCAAGCGGCACGCTTTTTAATTCATTCAAGATCGCCCTATACTGACTGTTTGTTTTCATAGCTGAAACTGCTGTCTCCGGCCCGGTTCGGGTTCGGAACAACTGTCGGCGGCCTTCGTCCTTTCCTGACGCTCTCCCTGCGGAATTCCGCATCTCTCTGACAGCTCGGACGGACTGAAAGCCGTCTGACGCATAACCGTGTTCAACACATTGCTTTCCCGGCATTGCTGCGGAGAGGCGTGTTTTTTTACCTTCACGGCGAGAGCATGTCTGCTTGTCATTCTCAATTTTTCTCCTCATTACAATGGAGGTGTGCGGCATGAATGCTGAAACCATCCGCCTGACCCGCACCGTCAAAGGGGCGGGCTGCGCCGCCAAACTGCCGCCCGGCGATCTTGACCGGGTGCTCTGCGGCCTTGATCTGCCCGTTGATGAGAACCTGCTGATCGGCTTGGAACGCGCTGATGACGCAGGCGTGTATCGGCTGAGTGACGACTTGGCCTTGGTGCAGACCCTCGACTTTTTTCCGCCTATGGTGGACGATCCCTTCGCCTTTGGCCGGATCGCCGCCGCCAATGCGGTCAGCGATGTCTATGCCATGGGCGGCATCCCGAAAACTGCGATGAACATTGTCGCCTTTCCGAGGAGCATGCTGGATCTTTCCGTGCTGCGCCAAGTCATTGAGGGCAGCCTCGCTGCTCTGCGGGAGGCCGACGTTGTTCTGGTGGGCGGCCACACCATTGATGATCCTGAGCTGAAATATGGCCTGTCCGTGACCGGCTTCATCCATCCGGCGAAAATACTACGGAAAAAGCAGCTGCGGCTGGGCGACAAACTGCTGCTCACCAAGCCGCTCGGCACCGGCATCATCTGCACCGCGATCAAAGCGGGCATGGCTGACGAGGCGGTGACAGGTCGGGTGATTGCAAACATGGCCGCTCTCAACCGGACAGCCGCCGAGGTGATGGCAGAATTTTCGATCAGCGCCTGCACTGACATCACTGGATTCGGTCTTCTGGGTCATTTGGCCGAAATGGCGGTGGATTCAGGTTATGGTCTGCGGGTCAATGCGAGCCTGCTGCCGCATTACCCGGAGGCTTTGGAATGGGCAGGCATGGGGCTGGTTCCGGCGGGGACATACAACAACCGGCAGTTCAGGGGCAAATTTGTTGAGTTTGCGCCGACAGTTTCGCCCGTTGTCCGTGACCTCTGCTTTGATCCCCAGACTTCGGGCGGCCTGCTGATGGCGGTGGCGGCAGGCGAGGCTGAGCGTTTGCTCGCCGCCCTGCACAATCGGGGCGTGAGCGCGGCAGCCATTATTGGCGAAGTGGTGGCGGAGCCGAAAGAAATGATCATAGTTGCCTAATAAAACGGAGAAAGATCATGAAAGAACTTGATTGTCGCGGACTGTCCTGTCCACTGCCAGTGATGCAGCTTCGCGATCTGCTTGCCCAAGGAAAACCGGCCAGCGTCACGATGCTTGTTGACAACGAGGCGGCGAAGGAAAACGTCAGCCGTTTTCTCATCCATCAGGGCTATCAGGTGACAGCGGCGGAAATACATGGTGATTTCAAGGTGGTCGGCACAAATGCCGATACAGCCTGCGAGATCATGAGCGGGCAGGAGCTGACCGCCGCTGCGGCGAGCGGCAGCAAGAAAATCTTGATGATGATCACCTCTGACCGCATCGGCCACGGCGATGACGAGCTGGGCACCAAGCTGCTCTTGAATTTTCTCAAAACCCTCAAAGAAATGGGGCCTGATCTCTGGCGCATGGTCTTCGTCAACAACGGAGTCAAGCTGACGGTGGAACAAGCCGAATCCCTGCCTGTCCTGCAAGAACTGGCTGCCGCCGGGGTCTCCCTCTTGGTCTGCGGCGCCTGCCTCAATCATTTCCAGCTGCTCGACAAAAAGCAGGTCGGCGAGACCTCCAACATGCTGGACATCGTCACTTCGCTGCAAGTCGCGGACTCGGTGATAAATATTTAGCAAACCCGGCTGACAGCATTATTTACTCAAGGAGAAAACAGCGATGAGCGATTTTGAAATCAAGGCCTGCCCTGAAATCTGGCAGTCCTTAGGCGTGGATGTGGAGCGGTTTGACAAGGCCCGCCGGATGCTCGGTGAAGCCTTCGCGAAAACATTCCTGAGTCAGAAAAACAGGCCGCAGGGCATGGCCTATTTTGACGGCATGATCGCCGAGCTGCACAGCGGGCGGATTAAAGAGCTGCTGGCCGCGAAAGAGCAGGGCCGCCCGGTGATCGGCGCCTTCTGCGTCTACATCCCGGAGGAAATTGTCCTCGCCGCTGGCGGCATCTGCGTCGGGCTGTGCGGCGGCTCGCAAGGCTCCATCCCGGATGCGGAAAAGATACTGCCGCGCAACATCTGCCCAATGGTCAAATCCATCTATGGCTTTAAAGCGGGCCGAATTTGTCCGTATTTTGAGGCGGTGGATTTTGTCTGCGGCGAAACCACCTGCGATGCCAAGAAGAAGACGTGGGAGCTGCTTGACCGGCTGATTCCAACCTATGTCATGGAAATTCCGCAGTGCAAGAAGCCGCGTGACATCGCCCTCTGGCTGGATGAGGTCAAAGCCTTCAAAGCAAAAGTGGAAGAAGCCGCAGGCAAAGCTATCACCGAGGCTGATTTGGCGGCGGCGGTCAAGGTGATGAACAGCAAGCGCAAGGCCTTGCAGCGGCTGAACAGCCTGCGCCATCGCCAGCCGAGTCCCATTTCCGGCAAAGACAGTCTGCTGATTGAGCAGATCGCCTTTTATGATGAGCCGGTGCGCTTCACGCAGCAGCTGAACATCCTTTGCGACGAGCTGGAGCAGCGCGTCCAAGCGGGCATGGCTGCCGCTCCCGCCAATGCTGTGCGGGTGATGATGGCGGGCACGCCGATGGCCCTGCCGAACTGGAAAATTCACAACATTGTGGAAAGCGCGGGCGCGGTGATCGTCAACGACGAGTCCTGCATCGGCACCCGTTATTTCAAGGATCTGATTGATGAATCCGTCACCGGCATGGACAAGATGCTGGCCGCGCTCACCGACCGCTGCAAGAATATTGACTGCTCCTGCTTCACGCCCAACAGTGAGCGGGTCAGCCAAGTCATCAAGGAGTTCCGCGACTCGCAGGCGCAGGGAATCATCAACTGCTCGCTTCAGTTCTGCCACACCTACAACATCGAAGAGGTGAAAATCCGCGAAGCCTGCGAGCAGGAGGGCATTCCCTGCATGTTCATTGAGTCCGACTACTCGCAGGAGGATGTCGGCCAGCTCAGAACGCGGATCGAAGCCTTTATCGAGCAGATCGGCGGATGAAGCATGTTTGTCGGCATTGACATGGGTTCCCGCACCGTCAAGATGGCGGTGTGGGACGGCGAGCGTCTGGTGGCGCACCAGATTGCCGAATCCGGCTTTGAACCGCACCGGCAGGCAGAGAAGATGCTGGCCCGCATCAAGGCGAAAACCGTGGTGGCCACCGGCTATGGCCGGCATCTGGCGGCGGAGCATTTTGCCGACCGGGTGATCACGGAAATCAAGGCGCACTCCGCAGGCATCCATCATCAGTTTCCCGACTGCACGGCGATTGTTGATGTCGGCGGCCAAGACTCCAAAATCATTGTCCTGAACGCCGAAGGCCGGGTGGTCAATTTTCAGATGAATGACAAATGCGCCGCAGGCACAGGCCGATTTCTCGAAATCATGGCCGCGTCGCTGGCCTACACCTTGGATGAGTTTGGTGCGGCAGCTTTAGCCGCAGATCATGCCGCGCAGATCAGCTCCATGTGCGCCGTGTTTGCCGAATCGGAGGTCATCTCGATGAAAAACCGAGGCATCCCCCGCGAGCAGATTGCCCGCGCTGTGCATGTCTCGGTCGTGAACCGGCTGGCCGCCATGCTGGCCCGTTCCGGCGGCGGCGCGGCAGCGGTGGCCTTCTCCGGCGGGGTGGCGCGGAATTCCTGCATTGTCAGCCTGCTGCGGGAGCACTTGGGGCCAGCAGTCAGGCTGAAGGTGCCGTCTGTGCCGGATCTCACCGGTGCCTTCGGCGCAGCCTTGACCGCTGCTGAAGGCAGGACGTAATGGAGAAATTTGCAGCGGCATGGCAGGCCATCTGCTGTTGGCTGAAAGCATAATGCTAAAAAATCCGCTGCGCTGTGCAGCGTCTCATTTTTAACTCACGGAGAAAGGGCAATGTCTGACTATCAACCAAAAATTCTGGGCTTCCTGTGCAACTGGTGCTGTTACACCGCCGCTGACTCCGCCGGCGTGGGCCGCTATCAATACCCGCCCAACCTGCGCGTCATCCGCATGATGTGCACCGGCAGGCTGGATCCTTCCTTCCCTCTGGAAGGGCTGGCCAACGGAGCGGACGCAGTCTTTGTCGGCGGCTGCCATCCGGGCGAGTGCCACTACATTGACGGCAACTACCACGCGCTGGTCTCCGCCGCCTTGGTGCATGAGACCTTGGAGCGTTTGGGCCTTAGCAAAGACCGCTTCCTGATTGAATGGGCATCTGCTGCTGAGGGTCCGAACTTTGTCAAGATCATCACTAAATTCACCCAGCGGGCTGTTGAGCTGGGGCCGTTAGGCAAGGCTGAGGGGCTGAATGAGGCCGAGCTGCGCAGGAAGCTGGCGGAGGCGGCGGAGGTCTCCCGCAATGCCAAAGTCCGCACTGGCCTGATCAGCGCGAGCAAAGAGATGATGAAGAGCGGCGACTATTCTCGGTCTGCCATTGCTGCCTTGGTGGCGGCCAAGTGCGACAAGAACCTGACTGAACTGATAGGAGCGCGAGCAGCATGAGCACGACCGCAACTCTGACCATCAACGGCCAGCAGTTCAGCCTTGCCGCCGGACAGACCATCTTGGCTGCGGCGGATCAGGCGGGCATCAGGATTCCCCGCCTCTGCCATCTGCCCGGAAAAAAGGATGCTGACCGGCCCTGCCTGCTTTGCCTTGTCGAGGTCAACGGCAAGAAGGCGCGGGCCTGCCGCACCGAGATCGCCGAAGGCATGGTGATCGAGACTGCAACGCCGGAGCTGCTTGCCCACCGCAAGGAGCGGCTGACCCAGCTGGCCGCTGTGCATTACGGCGACTGCAAGGCGCCCTGCAACCTGACCTGCCCTGGCTCGATCAACGTGCAGGGCTACATCGGCCTGATCGCCCAAGGGCAGCACAGCGCGGCCCTGCGCCTGATCAAGGAAGTGAACCCGCTGCCCGGCATCGTCTGCCGCGTCTGCCCGGCTTTCTGCGAGAGCCGCTGCCGTCGTTCGCTCTTGGATGACGCGATCGCCATCAACAACCTGAAGCGTTTCGTCTCCGAGTACGCAGCGCAGCATCCGCTGCCGCAAGAGCCGTGCGCTCCGGCCACAGGCCGCAAAGCCGCTGTCATCGGCGGCGGCCCGGCTGGCCTGAGCGCAGCGTGGTTCCTCCGCAAGCAGGGCCACAGCGTCACCATCTTTGAGGCTGCTGCGCAGCTCGGCGGCCTGCCGCGCACAGCCATGCCCGCCTTCAAGATGCCCAAGGACGCGCTGGCGCGGGAGATTGCCAATGTCCTCGCGCTGGGCGTGGAGGCGAAGACCGGCACAGCGTGGGGCAAGGATTTTTCGCTCGCTGATCTCCAGCAGCAGGGCTACGAGGCTATCTTCATCGCCGCTGGTCTCTCTGGCCGGAAGAAGCTGGCCGTGCCCGGTGCCGAATTGGCGCAGGACGGCATGGATTTCCTTGCTCAGGTCAATGCAGGGGCGAATGTAGGGGCGGTTCATGAACCGCCCCTACGTGGCAAAGTGCTGATCATCGGCGGCAGCAAGGCAGCGATTGAGTCGGCCCGCTGCGCCGTGCGCCTTGGCGCAAGCGAAGTGACCGTGGCCTTTGACCGACCGCTGGAAGACATGGCCGCCTATGAGAAGGACGTGTCCATGGCCATGCGGGAGAAAGTGCGCTTCCTGCCCATGACCACGCCGCTCTCCATCCGGCAGGAGCAAGACGGTGTTGTGGTCGAGCTAACCAAGATGGTCTTCTTGGAAGCAGATCAGCGCGGCCAGCGGCAGACTGCGCCTGCGGACGGCTCGCTCCTGCGCTGGGAAGGCGCACTGGTGCTGAACGGTCTTGGCCAAGAAGGCGATGACGCGTTCCACAGCTTCGGCGAGCTGGAAGGCAAGCTGGCAGTCAATCCCAATAAGACGATCAAAGTCAGCCCCTCCACTTTGCATACCAATCTGCCCGGCATCTACGCGGGCGGTGAGATTGCCAGCGGTGCCAAGGCGGTGATTCAGGCGGTGAACGCGGGCCGCAAGGCTGCTGAAGCCATGCACCGGCAGTTCGGCGGGACAGAGACCGAGCTGGCCGACGGCAGCTTCAACTTCAGCAAGGGCAAGAAGTTTGAGGATGTTAACCTGCGCAACTACAGCGGCATGACTGTGCAGCCGCGTTTGCGTCTGCCCGTGCGTCCGGTCGCTGACCGCAGCCGCGACTTCCGCGAGAGCGAGCTGGGCTATACCGAAGAGATGGCCGTGCGCGAGGCGCAGCGTTGCCTGTCGTGTGGCTGCACCGGCCTGAGCAAGTGCGAACTGCGCCCGCTCTGCCGCGAGCATAAGGTGCCGCTCTCTGTTGCCCCGAACAAGCAGCAGGCAGTGCCAGATGACTCCCATCTCTTTATTACTATAGACGCGAACCGCTGCACCGCTTGCCAACGCTGCGAGCGGGTCTGCGAATTCAATGCCTTCGCGTTCTCCTGCGAACGCGGCAAGGACGGCAGCCCGCATAGCATTCAGCTGAAGATCAAGGAGAACTGCGTCTCCTGCGGGGCCTGCGTAGATGCCTGCCCGACCGGCGCATTGACCAAGAAGGAGCTGGCTGTTCCGCTCCTGCCCGGCGAGGCAGAAAGCACCCGCAGCGTCTGCACCTACTGCGGCACCGGATGCAGCATTGACATTCAGGCCAAGCACGGTGCTATTCTGGAGGTCAAGTCCTTTGCTGATGCGCCGCCTAATCAAGGCGACCTCTGCGTGAAGGGCCGTTTTGGCTGGGACTTCTACCGCCACAAAGAACGCTTGACCGTGCCGCTGATCCGCGAGCACCTTGATCAGCCTTTCCGCAAAGCCACATGGCCGGAAGCTCTGGCCTTTGCTGCTGCGGGCTTCAAGCGTATTCAAGAACAGCAAGGCTCGGCAGCACTGGGCGTGCTCTCCTCCTCGCGCTGCGAGAACGAGGTCAACTACCTCGCTCAGAAGTTCTGCCGCACCGTCTTCCGCAGCAACTCGGTGGACAACTGCGCCCGCGTCTGCCATGCACCATCAGTGAGCGGCCTGCGCATCGCCCTTGGCAGCGGCGCGGCGACCAACTCGTTGGCTGACATCGAAGGGGCCGAGGTGCTGCTGATCAGCGGATCGAACACCACTGAGGCTCATCCGGTGCCGGGCATGAAGGTCAAACGCGCACTCGGCAAGGGAGCCAAGCTGATCGTCATTGATCCACGCAAGACCGAGCTGGCAGCACGGGCTGATATTCATCTCCAGCTCATTCCCGGCACCAACGTTCTGCTGCTCAACTCCCTGCTCAGTGCTATTTTCGACGAAGGCTTGGAGGACAAGGACTTCATCGCCAATCGGACGGAGAACAGCGAGGCGGTGCGCCAGCATCTGGCCGCGTATTCGCCTGAAGTGATGGAAGCGCAAAGCGGGGTTCCCGCCGCGCTGGTGCGGCAGGCAGCACGGCTCTATTGCAGCACCAAGAAGGGCATGATCCTCTACGGTCTCGGCATGACCGAGCACCGCAACGGCACCCAAGGCGTGATGGGCCTGGCCAACATCGCACTGGCTTCGGGCAACGTCGGCAGGCCGAGCGCGGGCATCTGTCCGTTGCGTGGCCAGAACAACGTCCAAGGCTCTTGCGACATGGGCGCACTGCCCTATGTTTATTCGGGCTATCAGGACGTGGCGGATGATGCCGCCCGCAGCCGGATGGAGCAGCTCTGGCAGTGCAGCCTGTCTAACGTGCAGGGCATGACTGAGCCGGAGATGTACGAAGCCGCCCGCGCTGGTCAGTTCAAGGGCCTGTACTGCATCGGTTATGACCCGGTGCACACGCAGGGCGATGTCAACAACGTGCAGGCTGCCTTCCGGCAAATGGACATTGTGGTGGTGCAGGACATCTTCTTGACCAAGACAGCGCAGATGGCGCACGTGGTGCTGCCTGCCTCCTGCTTCTACGAGAAGGATGGCACCTTCACCAATGCCGAGCGGCGCATCCGGCGCATCCGCAAGGCCGTGGAGTCCTTGGGCGAATCCCGGCATGATTGGAAGATAGTCTGCGATTTGGCGCAGGCGATGGGCCATAAGATGGACTACGCCGACGCGGCAGCGGTGATGGACGAGATCGCCGCCTGCTCGCCGATGCTCGGCGGGGTGAAGTACGACCGCCTTGAAGGCGAGGGCTTGATCTGGCCCTGCCCGACCTGCGAACATCCGGGCACGCCCATCCTGCACAAGGAGAGCTTCACGCGCGGCAAAGGCTATTTCTCGGTGCTCAACAATGTGGAGACGCTGGAGCGGCCTGACGCGGAATACCCGCTCATCCTTGTCACTGGTCGGCGGCGCGAGCATTACAACAACGGCTCTATGACTCGACGCTGCTCCGGCCTGCTCGCTCTGGTGCCGGAAGAACTGGTGGAAATCCACCCGGACGATGCTGCACGGCTCGGCATCGCGGACGGCCAGCGGGTGCTGGTCAGTTCGCGGCGCGGCGCAATTGAGCTGACCGCTTGGGTGACTGAGCGCAGCCGTCCTGGTTCGGTCTTCATGGCCTTCCATCACGAAGAGCCGCTGACCAACGTCCTCACCAGCCCCGGTGTGGATGAGATCGCGCTCACGCCGGAGTACAAGGCCTGCGCGGTGCGGGTGGCGGTCGCCTGATCAGGCAATAAAAAAGGAGCGGCTTATGTTAGGCCGCTCCTTTTTTGTTCGCACAACATCAGTAGAAGTTACGCAGTTGGCAAAAATCTGGTATAGCCAAAGCAGTATAAAATGACTACACTGTGAGTATGGCATACTCAATAGATTTTCGACGGAAGGTTTTGGAGATCAAAGACCAGGACGGTCTGAGCTTTGAAGAGACGGCTCTGCGTTTCGGAGTCAGCAAATCAAG